>CAMWXQ010000145.1 GCA_947178235.1 uncultured Muribaculaceae bacterium | reverse complement strand
TCCTTCTCGTGCACGGGCCCGATCATCGGGACGCTGCTCGTCGAGGCAGCATCGATGGGCAATGTGTGGGGCCCTGCCATCGGTATGCTCGGGTTCTCGACGGCCCTGGCACTTCCATTCATGCTCTTCGCGATGTTCCCCACTATGTTGCAGAGCGCGCCCAAGTCGGGTGGGTGGATGAATACGCTGAAAGTCGTCCTCGGTTTCGTCGAGCTCGCCCTGTCGCTCAAATTCCTTTCGGTGGCCGACCTCGCTTACGGATGGCACCTGCTTGACCGCGAGGCCTTCCTGGCCCTGTGGATTGTGATGTTCGGGCTCCTGGGGCTCTATCTGCTCGGACGCTTCAACTTCTCGCACTACGGCCCTGCAGATAGCTCTATCGGGGTGTTCCGCTTCTTCCTTGCCCTGGCCTCATTCTCGTTCATGGTCTACCTCATCCCCGGTCTGTGGGGTGCGCCGCTCAAAGGTGTGAGTGCCTTCGTTCCCCCGCTCCATACACAGGACTTCAATCTCTACGGAGGTTCGTTCGAGGAGTACGACGACTATGACGAGGGGATGCGTGCAGCCGCCCGCGAGGGTAAGCCCGTGCTCATCGATTTTTCGGGCCACGGATGTGTCAACTGTCGCAAGATGGAAGGCGCCGTCCTCGACGACGAGGGGGTCAAGACCATGATAGAGGACAACTTCGTGGTCATCAAACTCATGGTCGACGAGAAGAAGGCCCTGCCCGAGCCGATGACCGTCACCGAGAATGGCAAGCGCGTCACACTCGACACCTATGGCGACAAGTGGAGCTACCTCCAACGCTCGAAATTCAACGCCAATGCCCAGCCCTACTATGTGATACTCAACGACAAGGGCGAGCTCCTCTCGGGGCCATTCTCATACGACGAGAATATCCCCAGATTCACAGGCTTCCTCGAAAAAGGGCTTGGGAAATAAGTCTTATAACTCTTATATTCCCCGCGATGTCCAAGACCACCGTTCGCAAGGCCCTCCAGGGGCTCGAAGCCGATGAACTGCGCGAGCTCATCCTCGACGTCTATGCCCGCAGCAAGGATGCCCATGCCCTGTTGGACTTCTACGCCGTTCCCGACATCCCCAAGCTCTACGAGGCCTTCGAGGCACGGATCGACAAGGAGATGACACGCCGCAAACGACGTATGCCCGCCCCTCGGGTAGCCGAGATCAAACGTATCGTGAAGGACTTTGCCCGCTACGAACCCGGCGACGAGGACGTCGGCAGGCTCATGGCCGAGACGGTGCTGAAATTCTGTCTCTTCGCCCATGAGCACTATGTCGACGACCGCCTGGCCGAGCAGGTCAACGCCTTCTTCGACCTCACGCTCCAATATCTGATTCCACGCAGGATGATGGCCGAGTACGCACCACGGTTCATGAAGGAGATAGCCTCCATCCGCCCCCTGGACAAGTACAACTACTTCCGCAACCTGTTGGAACGCACATTGGAGAATAGCTGAGATTAACCATCGTATCAACAAAGAAAAAGGCGTCCTCTGCATCACGCAGCGGGCGCCCGCAATTATAATCATCAATTCTAATTATCGGTATTCGTTTTCTCAAACTCAATACCCCCGACGCGCGGATAACGATTCCCTCCGCGGTGGACACACACGGGGTCCCTGCGGGATTCTGGCGGAATACATTACAACGTGAGGGGGGCGGATAGATAATTCTTAAAAGAACGATGTCTTATAAGTACTGATAGATAGAAAGGAATAGCATTAAGGGTAAATAAGTAGAGATAAACATGCTATTTCAACATTTCGGTTCACGACCGAGGTAAACAATCAACTTTACTTTTCTAAAAAACGACTATGAACTATTACTTGCTTTTTGTTTCGGTAATACAAAGTTACGAACAAATTCGGGACCTTGCAAGCACTTTAACTCTAATTGGTTAAAACTCAGCCTGTTTTAACACTTGGGCTTCCACATGGCAGAAAACTTAACAGATATTTTGTTAAAAATAGCGCTCGAATGTGATTTTATCTTGCCTCAATATACTAAATGCGGTGGGCCGAACGTTTCTCATATGATGCGCATGGGTGTATTATGCCCTCGCATGAAATGACCAAAACTATCATTCAAGACGCCAAAAGACTGAATATGAATATAAAGACGTTGTTCGCAGGTTGCGTGCTTGGCCTCATGGCCGCCTCGTGTACCTCGGTCAAGACCCAGTTGCCCTACTTCACTGACATCGCGACGGTGCAGGAGGGCACATTCAAGCAGCTCGACTATATATCTAAGGTAGTCCCCGATGACGAGCTCGCTATTACGGTAAACTCCACAAATCCTGCGGCCACCGCGGCGTACAATCTTCCGCAGACCAACATGGCCACTAAGCAGGCTTTCTCCCAGTCTACAACGCTGCGTCCAATGACATATCGCGTTGACTCCAAAGGCAACATTGAATTTCCGGTTCTCGGGACGCTCCATGTCGCAGGGTTGACGGTCGAGCAGATCGCCACAATGATTGCGGATCGTATACGTCCCGATGTATCTGATCCGAATGTCACCGTGGATCTTGTTAACTTCAAGGTCAATGTTGCCGGAGAGGTTCGAAGTCCTGGACGCATAAATGTCGATGGCAACCGCATTTCTATTCTCGATGCTCTCACGGCTGCCGGTGATCTTACGGAGTACGGCGAGCGTTCGCGAGTTCTTGTCATACGCGAGCAGCCTGATGGCACCAGACAGTTTGCCCACCTCGACCTCAACTCTACGGATATTGTTGAGTCACCCTACTACTATCTCCAACAGAACGACTACGTCTACGTCGAGCCCAATATAATCCGACAGCAGAATTCCAAATACAATCAGAACAACGCTTTCAAGCTCTCGGTCACCTCGACTATCGTCAGCGCCGCATCCGTCGTCGCATCCCTCGTGATCGCCTTGACCGTAAAGTAAGCACCCTTTCAACCTAAACATCCCAAAGACATGGCCCAGAGAAAGGCTAATTCAGACTATATCGACATTGCCGGCATCCTGCGCGGCTACCTCTCAAAGTGGTATCTCTTCGTTGTCTCCATCGTCATATGCGTGGGGGGAGCTTTCTTGCTCACCCAAGGCTATCAACGTCCGGTGGCGGTCATGGCCAACATCCTGATCTCTCAGGACAGCGATTCGCCGCTCGCCAATTCTCCCGGTTTGGGCTCGATGAGCGCCCTGTTCGGGTCCAATGCCTATGTGGACGACGAGATCTTCATCATCTCCTCCCACTCGCTCTACCGCGAGGTCGCTAAGGACTTGCAGCTCAACAAGACTCACATCGTCAAGGCTGGGTTCATGAAGAGCTACCTTGCCTATCCCGATTTCCCGATCGACGTGACCGCAGCTCCTGGCTTGGCCGATACACTCTCTGTAAGCATTAGTTTCAAGGTCAAGGTTAACGAGAAGGGGATGGCCGACATCACCGTGAAAGGTCCCAAGAAGGCCGTCTACGCTAAGGTCGAGGACGTAAAGCTCCCCTACGAGGTAAAGACCCCCTACGGCAACTATACCGTAGTCACCACCCCCTCGTTCCCGAAGGGGGAGAAAGTCAATACAACCGTCATCTTTGACGGCTACGAGGGCGCGGCAGAATCCATGACTAAGGAGATCGAGGCGGGCATCGCAAGTCGCAAGAGCAACGTCATCACACTCGAATACGATACCCCAAATCCCGAGCTCGGTACAGCCATATTGAACGAGATCTTGAAAAAGTATAACGAGAGAGGTGTACGCGAAAAGAATGAATCCGGTTCAAAGACCGGGGTATTCATTGCTGATCGTCTCGAAATCATCGGTACTCAGTTGAGTGACGTCGAGATGCGCATTCAGAAATACAAGATCGATAATAACATTGCGGATCCTGCGGTAGAAGCCGAATATCAGCAAGTTAAAAGAGGTGAACTCGACAAAGCATTGCTCGAACAGGAGGCCAATGTCGAGATGCTCCGTATCACACGCAACTATTTCGCCGATTCGCTCCGCATGGACGAACTCGTTCCGGTAATAGTTGAGAATGAGGGGCTCCAACAGGCTATTGCTGCTTACAATGACCTGATTATGGAGCGTATTGAGTTGCGTAAGCATGCAAAGTCCGGAAACGTCGCTCTCTCGAATCTCAATGATCGAATCAATCTGAAGCGCTCCAATCTCTATAAGAGCGCAGACAAAACCCTTCATCAGGGCGAGGCGGCCTTGTACGATCTTCGTAGGCAGCTTGGCTTAACAACCTCATACCTCGGTGGCAACGTCCCTGTGCAAGAGCGTGAATTCAGGGATATGCTCCGTCAGTTGGAGATGCTGTCTCAGCTTTATACCTTCCTTCTTGAACGCCAGGTGGAGAACTCTATGATGATGGCAAACTCAATCTCGAAAGGGAAAATTATTGATGAGGCATATGTTATTAGTGACCCACTCGGTGTGTCGCGCAAGGTACTTCTGCTCATTGCATTCTTTTTCGGTCTGATTATTCCGCCTATCATCCTTATTGTCCGCAAGCTTCTGCGCGACAAGTTCGACAGCCGTGCTGAGGT
>CAMWXQ010000144.1 GCA_947178235.1 uncultured Muribaculaceae bacterium | reverse complement strand
CGGGCTACGGAGGCCGAGTTGTCGGGATTGAGGAGGTTCGACTCGATGGCGAGGGTATTGTAGACGACCTCGCCTGTGCCGTAGGGGAGGCTGCCGAGGGCACCGCCCAGATGGAAGGGCCACGAGCGGTAGCTGCCGACAATCATATCCTCGCCGTCAATCTCGAAGCCCGTGCGGTGGTTGCCGTCGCGGACAACGGCCTGATAGGGCCAGCCCATGCTCGTATTGACGGGCATCGGGTCGAAGAGGGGCGACTCCTTGACGAAGTGTACGCCGCCGACCCAGTTGGAGCCCACGGTGTATGTACCCTTATAGTCGGCGCCGATAGCCCCGCAGAGGGTCTCCATCCACGTATCGGCATTGGTGAGGAGGACGAGGCGTGTGCCATCCTCGCGCACGCGGGCGAGAAGCGAGTCGGCCGATACAGCCGTGCGCCCGGGCAGGGTCCACACGAGCTGAACGTAGCCCGAGTGGGGGGTCTGGCGGTACTGAACCTCGACCTTGACCCTCTGACCCGCAGCGAGATGCATGGGCGTGGCCTCGGTGATGTCGCGCAGGTTGTGCCACTCGTCGATCAGTTGCACATCATTGATGCGGAGGCGCACACCGCGGTTGCTCTTGACCCCGAGCATATATATTCCGTCGGCGGGAGCGGTGAGCTCGCCGCGCCAAATGGCGGAGAATCCCTGGTTGGCGGGGAGCGACGAATGGGGCTGCTCACCCTCGACAAAAGTGTGGTTGATGACCCGCTCGGTGACGGTCTCCCGGGGTTGTGCAAGGTCGTGGTATGCGTAATAAGTTGTCTCGAAGCCATCCGCACCGATCGCCTCGGCGGGTATCGGCTCGGGCTCGTCGAGCATCGAGCGCCCCAC
This sequence comes from uncultured Muribaculaceae bacterium, assembly GCA_947178235.1. Classification (GTDB taxonomy): domain Bacteria; phylum Bacteroidota; class Bacteroidia; order Bacteroidales; family Muribaculaceae; genus Duncaniella. The sequence goes on along the minus strand of CAMWXQ010000144.1, from coordinate 3,685 downwards.
GAGAATCCAGTCGAGGCCACGCATCCCCGGCTCGTAGAGGGGGAGTTCGCGCCCCGTTACTTGGGCATAATACTCGCGCACGGGCGAGTCGGCGCTGCCATAGAAGGCGCCGTTGCCGAGGTCGGCCTGTGTCGCGCGGTCGTCGAGCACGAGCACCCCGTCGCGGCCATCCATCACGGTATTCCCCGCCGCGTCGAGCATCACGGCCTCGATGGCATACATACCCTCCTCGTCGCCTAGGGGGATGCGCGTGGCCTCGCCGAGCAGCTGACCGAATCGGTCGCCACCCTCGATCATGACGTTGAGCACCACGGGCTCAGACCTGCGGCCCGAGGGGGAGACGGCGGTGACGCTGAGTGTATGCGGGCCGCGGATGTCAGCCTCGTTCACAGACCACAGGTCGACGGCGAGAGTGTCGCCCGGGCAGCCGAACTGGCTGCGGGGGCACACGGCCACATAGGCGGGGCGGTTGTACCGCGCGATGGTCGGGAGGTTCCCCTTCACGTTGCGGTAGTTGTCGACCACGCCCGAATGATTGTCGTACGGCATCGACTCCCAGCCGTTGATCACATACACATCGCCGATGTCCTGCATACGCATACCCTGGATGCGGCGACCCTGGTGGTCGAGCTGAATGTCGCCCATGAGGCGTGTGAGCGAGTCGATGTCGCCGAAGTAGGGCGCGAGGTTCTTAGAGCGGAAATACCGGTCGAAAGCCTCGTACTGGTTCTCCCAGAAGAGGCCGTCCCATCCCGTGCGCCCCGTGCGGGCGATCTCCTCGTGGATCTTGGCGATGCGCGGAGGTGTCGAGATGGCGCCCTCCTCGCCGCGCATATACACCTCGGTGCGGTTAGTGGTGTGCATGAAGTTGTCCGAGGGCGAGCGGTAGTACTTCTGTTCCCATGTCGCAGGGCCCCCGGCGCGGTGATTGTCAAACCATCCGCGCAGGTAGAGCGTCGTGTCGAACGGCTGCATGTTGGCCTTGGCGAACTCGTCGCGGTCCTCGCGCCCCGCCCATCCCGAGGTGAAGGTCATCACGCGGCTCGGGTCTATGGCGTGTGCCGCGCGCATGTCGGCGTGGCGTTTGAGGGTCAGTGCGGTGTCCGCCGCATTCGGGCCGCCCCACTCATTGATGAGATTGAAGATTATGAGCGACGGATGGCTGCGGTCGCGGCGCACCATTCGGTTGAGCTTCTCGGCGGCCATACGGCGCATGAAGGGGTCGTGCGTGGCCGAGTGGAACCCGCCCGGCTCCTCGAAGTAGAACATACCGAGCGAGTCGGCAGCCTCGAGCCCCGCCGTCGAGCCGATATTGCGGTGGAAGTTGACCATATTGAGCCCCATCGACTTGGCCGCCTCGACCTGGCGCACGGCCATCTCGGGAGTCGGATAGAGACCGGTCACAGGCCAGAATCCCCAGCTGATGCCCGAGCGGAGCATCACGCGGCGTCCGTTGAGGGTCAGCATCGCATCCTCGCCGATACCCTTGGGCGCGAACCATCGGAAACCGAAGTTCTTGCGCTCTGCGTCGCGGCTCCCCGACAGCGAGGCCTCGCACGTATAGAGCGCCGGGGTCTCGGGGCTCCACAGCTCCACGCCGGGACACTCGAAGGGCACCTCGACCACGGTCTCCCCCTCGGCGAGCTTCCCGAGCGGGACCTTCTTCTCGGCCACGGCTCGCGAGGGGTCACCTTTCGGCGTCAGCCTCACGGTGAGATTCTCGCCCCGCGCCTTGCCCGACCTGTTGTCGACGGTCACATAGACCTTCACATGGTCCGGTCGGGGCTGATTCTGGACATATATGTCGGCGATGTTCACCTCGGGCACGATGTCGAGGCGCACGGGCGCCAGAATGCCACCGAAACCGCGGCTCGGCAGCATCTGGTACTCGCCCCACGTCATCGGATTGAAGTCCTGCCAGTGATAGTTGCCGCCCGGATGCGTGATACGCACCGCGAGCTGCCTCGGACCCTTCCCCTCGCGCAGCGCATCGGTGATGTCCACGTCGAAGGGGGTCTCGGCCACCATGTCATAGCCCACGAGCGTCGAGTCGATGAAGACCTCGGCCCTGTGGCGCACCGACCCGAAGCGGAGCACAGCGCGCTCCCCCTTCTTCAACTTCGGGGCGTCCAGCGTACGCACCCACCAGCTCACACCGCTCTGGTCGGTCGGCTGAGGGTTGGTATTCATGGTCAGATACTCTTCGAGCGTTCCGGGCACACTCACCGCCACCCCGTCGGCGGCAGAAAGGCCCTGCCACCCCATCGTCGGGGGATTATAGGGAAGTTCGGACACCGAAGCAAAATCGCCCGGGAGGAAGAGCGGATCATTCTGCCACTGCGCCTCGCGGTCCTGCACGAGACGCCAGCCACTGCCCGACAGATCGACACTCACACGCCCCGCCGCAGACGCCACCATAGCGCCACACCCGAGAGCAAAGAGAGAAGCAAGCAAAACTTTTTTCATAGTTGGATTTGGTTTTGTTTATTTGGTTTCATTTTTCTAACCTACGATATACTTCCCAAAAGGCAGACGGGAAATCAGAGAGGTCAGCATATAACAGAGAGTATAAGTCGTAACGGCTGTCGCAAGTATCACACAATATACAGGCATATGCCCCGAGAAGAGGACGAATATCGCTGGAAGCATCATCATGTGCATCAGATAAATACCATAAGACATCGCAGAGATATGACGTACGAGCCTATAAACAGGGCCTTCGGAAATCCTTATCATACGTATGAGCAGAAACGCACCGAAACTCATCACGGCCGGGGCAAACGACGAGGGCTGCCAACTGAGTTCAAGGATACGCACCTCCTCGGCGATATCCGACTGGTGATAGAACCAACCTACACAGAACAGATAACCGAAGATCAGACACGGCAAAGCCACAAGCAATGTCTTGCGCACTCCCCAATCGACATACTTGCGGATATAATGTGCCAACAGGACCAGACCGAATGTTCCGGACACATAGTAGAACGTCGGATAGGGATTCCACCAGCACTCCCCGGCCACATCCCCGACATACTCATGCACGTGCCACGAGAAGGTGGTCAGAAACCATAGGCCAATATAGAACTCCTCCTGTCGACGCGACACTACTTTGAGCCACGGAGACAGCACCGGAGCAATGAGATACACACCGAGAAGCATATAGATGAACCATAGGTGCGAGCCGCGGGGATTGAAATTTATCCACACTGTCGACACATTCTCGACCGATTGCATCCAACTCCATTCCCCCCAGGCAGCAGGCAGTACGGCATACAGGACAAGCCATATGCCGAACGGAATCGCTACCCTGGTGAATCTGCGCCTGAAAAAATCACCCGCACTACCCTTGATGGGCAGAAGCAGGAACGAGGAAGCCATGAGGAACAAGGGCACGGCAGGCCTCATCAGCCCACTGATGAGCATCACGCTCCACAGACTTGTCGAGTCCGCGAAGCTGAACGAATAGTCGTTTGAATAGACACATTCGCAAGCATGGATCGTTATGACCATCAGACAAGCTATCGCCCTCAGCCAATCGAGCCATGTGATACGTGCCACCTCACGAGCGCCAGATGAAGGCACTCGGCACTCGGCACCGATCCCGCACGAAATTGGATTTTCCATAAAATCGATCAAAGTATTTTTGGTTTCATGACACAAATATACCACCCCCCGCTTAACACCC
>CAMWXQ010000143.1 GCA_947178235.1 uncultured Muribaculaceae bacterium | reverse complement strand
GCTGTATGATGCCGAGCTCACGCACCGACTGGGCGAGCTCTTCGAGCGCCTCCTCGTCGAACGATGTTCGGGGCTGATCGGGATTGGGCGAGATGTCGCGCAGGGGTATCTCGTTGATGGCCGTGGTGTCGCGCGCGGGCGTGTCATCCATGGATATGAGCGAGTCGAGGCCGCGGCCGAGGGCAGAGCGTTTGGGTAGTGCCATGAGAGAAGAGGTATGCTTGATTAGTTGGTTTGACTTGTGATGTGTGCCTTGCGGCTGTTGCGCTCGATCACCTCGCGGGCGAGGGCCGTGTGCGACGTCGCCCCGCGCGAGGTCGGGTCGTAGAGTATCACGGGCAGGCCATGGCTCGGAGCCTCGCTCAGACGGATGTTGCGCGGAATGACCGTGTCGAACACCATGTCGCCGAAGTGACCTTTGAGCTCCTCGTATATCTGATTCGCCAGGCGCAGGCGCGCGTCGTACATCGTCAGCAGGAAGCCTTCGATCTCGATCCCGGGATTCAGACGCGACTTGATGATGCGGATGGTGTTCAGCAGCTTAGTGATACCTTCGAGCGCAAAATACTCGGCCTGCACAGGGATGATGACCGAGTCCGCCGCCGTCAGCGCATTGACCGTGATAAGCCCGAGCGACGGCGAGCAGTCGATCAGTATGTAGTCATACTTGTCGCGGATAGCCCCGAGCGCATTGCGCAGCACATTCTCGCGCGACGGCTTGTTGATCAGCTCGATCTCGGCCCCCGCGAGGTCGATGCGCGACCCGATGAGTTGCAGGTTCTCGCAGCACGTATCCACCTGCGACCCATCCATCGGATACTCATCCACGAGACACTCATAGATGGACGACGGCATGGTCCGCGGGTCGATGCCATAGCCCGAGGTCGAGTTGGCCTGCGGGTCGGCGTCGATGATGAGGGTCTTCTTACCCTCGGCGGCGAGCGAAGCTGCGAGATTGATGGTGGTTGTGGTCTTGCCCACCCCACCCTTCTGATTGGCGATGGCAATGATTTTACCCATGACTTTCGGTTAAGACACTGCAAAGTAACAAAAATTCCCTAAAACAACAAGCATAAAAATCGCTAAATCAATCCCGAATGTTGATAACTTTCCAAAACCATCGATCTATGCCCACACAGGAGGGCTGAGCCCTCCAATCTATCAAAGAAGGGTTTGGTATATCATGGCCTTCGGCCTAAGCCCCAGACCCCATTTTTATCCCCATTTCCACCCCTTTCGGCCCATGTGGAATAATTTGTCATTTCTTCAATTCCAATCACCTATATATCAACCACATACAAAACAATTGAAGAATTAAAAATCCTCTATATACTCTTGTATCCGACCGATAAAAGCCCTAACTTTGCATTCGGAAAATAATACCCAAACCACCTCCGCATGATAGACACCTCGATTGTCACTGATGCCAGATTTTTCTGTCTCATCGTACTCGTCCTCATCCTGCTCGTGCGCCTCGGATCCCAGCGCATCCTCACGCTCGAAGCCAGGCTGAGAGCCGACGAAGTACTCGAACGATACGAAATCCTCAAAGCCACCTCCGACAGCTTCTCATCGACCATAGGCTCGTTCCTCTCCAATCTCCTCTCCGAGATCAACGACACCAACGAACTCCTCAACCAGATCCCATCCTCCTCACCCGAAGGCAAACGCCTCTACGCACGTCTCCTCGAAGCACAGAAGCGGATCCAGTCCCCCGAGATACACGCCCTCATCATCCGCGCCGTCAACGACACCAACGACGGCATCGTCGACCTCTTCAAGTCCCGCTTCCCCACCCTCGCCGAGACCCAGGAGGCCACCTTCGCCCTCTGCGCCGGCCGCATTGCCCCGAGGATAGCATCGCTCATCCTCGACGTCAAACCTAAGACATTCTACGTCCGACGCGACCGCCTGCGCGAAACCATCGCCCAATCCTCGGACATCGACGCCGACACCCGTACCCGCCTCCTCGACCACCTCTCGACCCCACGCCCCGAAACGACCGCGCCGACCACGACCAAACCCACCTGCTGAGACATGATATTCAAGATTCTCGCCATACTGCTCACCATCCTCCTCGGCCTGTGCATCATTGCACTGGCCCGAGACATCGCGCACTTCTGCTCCTCGGGCAGATGGTCCCAATACATCAAACTGCGCAAACGCGAGAGGCAGATTCTGCTGACATCAAGGGTAAAATACAAGATCTTCCCTGTCATCCTATATTTTGTATATTTACTATTCATAATATTTTCTACTGCCCATCTAACCGAAACCGACATAAGTTATATATTGATTTTCATGTATTTGTTTACTGTCAGTGGCCCACTCCTCCTATATAGTATATGCAGCACACCAAAATCAATAGAACTCATGCAAGTATCGACAGAAGCACTAATTATACGCCATGCGTGTTTCACAGACATAATCCCTCTGTCAGATATTGAACAAATCAATGTCGCCACACCAGGAAAAAACCGACTATTTACCTTTGGTAACTTAGGCCTTTTCGGCTATTTCGGGAAATGGTCGGATGATGCAAATGGTGAATACACAGCATATTTCGGACGCAGGGATCAATGTTTCCTTGTCAAAACCAAAACCGGGCTCAAATATATGCTCGGATGCAAACGATACAAAGAAGTCGTCGAACTCGTCCACGACCGTATCCGATAAAACACATGACCAATATCAACCATCATTAAAACCATAAACCAATGAAGATTCTAAAATTCATCATCTCACTCTTCCTTGTCTTGATTGCCGTCTCATGTAACGGCTCAGACAACATGGAAACCGCCGAAGCCACGGATTCCGCCATGAACCCCGAGATCTCTAACGTTTCAGACGTCTCTACTTCGGGTATGGGACTCAACACGTTCAACCTATACGGCGAGATCCACAATATCCTGCTCGATGCCGCCGCGAGAGAGTATCGCCAATCCGAGTACGAAGAAAAGGAGGACGCCCTCCTGCGCATCCAACAGAAAGCCATCCAGTCCCTTCCAATAGCAGATGGGAATAAACTTAGCTTGTATGAGCTACTTCCTCAATTCAAAAGTTTCTACAATATAGAAACAATGTCAGCTTATCTCGGAGACAGCATAGATGCCAACCATGATCTTGCTCAGACCTTAACAAACATGTATGAAGAAGGTCAGATCGCTGAAAACGAATATTATATTTTATATGCATTATTCCGCAGCCTTAAATCACACCTTGACGGACACTCTACAGGCGAAGGACTCGAATATGAACTCAATGACATACTCGCCGAATGGACTTTACTGTACGGCGACACAGATTTCAACCTCATCAAACCACATCGCCAACTACCGGATTTTATATATGGAGAGATTCCAGAAGTTGAATATGAAAATATCCCCGAAGGCACCCTCAGCGGCATCGTTCTGAATATTGTCAAACATTCATCAGAGTACTGGACTAACTACAATGTCCCAGAGATTAATAATGCTCCACAACGCTTCCCTCTCGCATTGGATGGAGCAGGAGCAATTATTGGTCTTTGTGGCTGTCTAACGTACAATCTTGTCGCATCTGAAAAATTGAGTAACGGAAAAATAGCATGTTATATTGCTGTCGCAGGTATCGCATCTTCGACATGTGGTTTAGCTCTTATGCTATGAAAAATGGAAACAGAAATCTTCACCATATCTCTATTTATTCTGTGTGGATTCTTGGTACTAATGTTTCTAATACAATTGACCCGTTTTATATACCTGCACAAGGATTATAACGAGCATCGCGCCAACTACGCGCGTCTGACAAGCGACCGAAAACAACGCCTCGAAGCAATCCGAAACCCCAAACCATATGTCAGACAGACCAGGCGACGTCCCGGCCGCCCCACTGACGCCGAGCGCAAACGTCGCGCCGAAGCCGCCCGCCGCGCCGCCGAACTCAAACAATCCGACAATACCTAAATGTCCGAAGCCCCGGGGAGGCACGACAAAACCCAATTGAAGAACACACCTCGGGCAATGTGGAATTATTCGCCACATTGCCCGCTTATTATCAACACCTTACAATCGAATTGAGGAACAAATTTTTGCCCCAAAATCCTTGCAAATCACGCAAATACGCCCTACCTTTGTGACCGTAACCCAAGTGGTATTTTGAGGCCTCAACCACCCGATCGGCAACACCACTGCGGGCACAGAATTCACTTAATTACCAACTAACTTCTAATTACTTATGGAAAGAGTCATACTTACCGAAAGTGATCAGATAGGAGGGGGAGCCAAGTATTACATCATTGAGAACGATGTATCCATCTCAGGTGAGGTATCGTTCACAAATGGCAGCATACTTGACTTCCGAGGAGGGTCATTCAGAAGTGCATCCTCGGCGATTCTGAACCTAAACGGTTCGCAAGTAGTCGCACCCCCCTACTGCATTTTCCCACGCTCGATAGTGGTTACTGGATTCGGAAACAATCTAGTCCGCGCCGAGTGGTTCAACGACATTACCTCATCCGAAGGCGATGAGGTATTCATCAACCGCGCACTCGATACCGCAAAAGGGTGTCCCGTCACCCTCGAACACCGCAACTACACCCTTAATGGCTC
>CAMWXQ010000142.1 GCA_947178235.1 uncultured Muribaculaceae bacterium | reverse complement strand
CTCGGGCGGATGGTGTCCAAGGATGTCCGCGCCTACTCGTACCTGCCCGAGTCCATCGCCGCTGTGCCCCAGCGCACAGGGATGACACGCCTCATGGAGCAGGCCGGATTCAAGGACGCCCGCTACACGAGCCTCTGCCTCGGCGCCTGTACCATCTACACCGCAGTCAAATAAACAGCTACAATAGCTAAAAATAGCTATAATAGCTATAATATATCCACCACAAAAAACACAATACAACAATGGCAAACGAACAGCAGAACGAAATCAAGATAGAACTCACCCCCGAAGTAGCCAAGGGCATTTACAGCAACCTCGCTGTCATCACCCACGGCGCCAACGAGTTCTTCGTGGACTTCATCACCATGGCCCCCAACATGCCCCAGGCCAAGGTCCAGAGCCGCATCATCATGAGCCCCGAGAACGCCAAGAACCTCATGGCCGCCCTCATCGAAAACGTCAAGAAGTACGAGGCAACCTTCGGCGAAATCCGCCCCAAGCGCCCCATCAACAACGGCGGCCAGGGCGAGATCCACAACCCCTTCATCACCGGCGGCAAAGCTTGAAAAAATTTTGAATTTTGAATGGGGAATTTGGAATTGAGCAGTCCCCGTTCAAAATTCAAAATTCCCCATTCGAAATTCCCTACAAGGCTATGCTCAGCATCTACAACACCCTGACCCGCACGAAGCAGCCCTTCAAGCCCCTCCACGAGGGGCGTGTCGGGATGTATGTCTGCGGCCCCACCGTCTATGGCGACGGACACCTGGGCCACGCCCGCCCGGCCATAACCTTCGACATCCTCTACCGATACCTCACCCACCTGGGGTACAAGGTCCGCTATGTGCGCAACATCACCGACGTCGGCCACCTCGAACATGACGCCGACGAGGGCGAGGACAAGATAGCCAAGAAGGCACGCCTCGAACAGCTCGAACCGATGGAGGTCGTGCAGCACTATCTGATCCGCTACCACAAGGCGATGGACGCTCTCGGCGTGCTCCCCCCCTCGATCGAGCCCCACGCATCGGGCCACATCATCGAGCAGATAGAGTACATCAAGAAGATCCTCGACAGCGGGTATGCCTATGTCTCCGAGGGGTCGGTCTACTTCGACGTCCCCAAGTTCAACCGCGACCACCGCTACGGCAAGCTCTCGGGGCGCAACATCGACGAGCTCTACTCTACCACACGCACCCTCGACGGCCAGAGCGAGAAACGCAACCCCGCCGACTTCGCCCTGTGGAAAAAGGCATCCCCCGAGCACATCATGCACTGGCCGTCGCCGTGGAGCGAGGGCTTCCCTGGATGGCACCTCGAATGTTCGACCATGGGCGAGAAGTACCTCGGCGAGACGTTCGACATCCACGGCGGAGGCATGGACCTCATGTTCCCCCACCACGAATGCGAGATAGCCCAGTCCGTGGCCCACAACGGCCACGAGACCGTGCGCTACTGGATGCACAACAACATGATCACCATCAACGGCAAGAAGATGGGCAAGAGCCTCGGCAACTTCATCACCCTCGATGAGTTCTTCAACGGCACCCACCCCCTGCTCACGCAGGCCTACTCGCCGATGACGATACGCTTCTTCATCCTCCAGGCCCACTACCGCGGCACCGTCGACTTCTCCAACGAGGCCCTCCAAGCCGCCGAGACCGCCTTGAAGCGCATGACCGAGGGGTATCGCCGCCTCCAGGAGCTCACCCCATCCGAGACCTCGACGATCTCCGTGGAGGGGCTCAGAGAGCGCTGCTACGAGGCCATGGACGACGACCTCAACACGCCTGTCCTCATCGGCGTCCTCTTCGACGCACTGCGCCTCGTCAACCAGGTGAAAGACGGCAAGGCAACCGCCACCCAGGAACAGATCGACTATCTGAAAGATCTCTTCCAGACCTTCCTCATCGACATCCTCGGCATCCGCACCGAGATGGGCGGCGGCGAGGGCACAGGGGACGCCATGAAACCATTCGAGGGCGCCGTCGACCTCCTGCTCGACGTCCGCGCACAGGCCAAGAGCGCAAAGGACTGGGCCACCTCAGACCTCATCCGCGACCGCCTCGCCGCCCTCGGCTTCACCGTCAAGGACACCCGCGACGGCGCCGAATGGAGCATCTAAGGAGTTTAGTAGGGACGCACGGCTCGTGCGTCCGCAACGTAAACGTATCAAATGCAATCACCCCCGCCGAAGAGAACTTCGGCGGGGGTGGTTTTTATTCTTTCTTGGCGTGTGCGGGGATCAGATGATGTCCTCGTAGTCCATGGCCATGTAGTGCTGGTAGGGGTGGTTGCAGGCGGGGCAGGTCATGGGGGGCTCGGTGCCGGTGAACTCATAACCACACACGAGGCACTTCCATACGATAGGCTTCTCGCGCTTCCAGACGGTGCCGTCCTTGACCTGTTTCAGATAGTGGAGGAAGCGGCGGCGGTGGCTGGCCTCGACCTCGGCGATGGCGCGGAAGTGAGCGGCGATTTCGCCGAAGCCCTCCTCCTCGGCAACCTTAGCGGCGGCCTGATACTGTTCGGTACCCTCGACGAGCTCTTCCTGGGCTGCGATCTCGAGGTTCTGCTCGGTGGTGCCGATGATGCCGGCGTCGACACCGCCCATGGTGACGTCTACCTGACCCCCTTCGAGGTACTTGAAGTAGACCTTGGCATGATGGAGCTCATTGGCAGCCGTATCCTCGAAGATACGCTGGATGGGGAAATAGCTCTCCTTCTCGGCCTGCTGGGCGTAGAAGGTATATCGAGTATAGGCGGCGGACTCTGAGAGGTAAGCGAGTACGAGATTCTTCTCGGTCTGGGTGCCCTTGATGCTCTTGGCGGTGGTTGTAGCTGACATAGTTGTGAAGAGATGTTTTGTTGATTGTTTTTATGCCTCTATAACATCCGCCGCGGGAATGTTGTTCAGCCTCGTGCCGAATTATTTGGCCCTCAGCATCCCGATGCCGCGCGCCACGATGTAGACCGCGGCCATCACGAGCACGATGAGCGCCGAGCAGGGGACCTCGACCACGAGCCCGAGGAACAATCCGCCGAGCGAACACGCGAGCGACAGGAGGATGCTCAGCCACATGATCGACGAGAACCTGCGCGCGAAGACCTCGGCCGTCATCTGGGGCAGGGCGAGCATCGACATCAGCAGCATCACACCGACGAGGCGGATGGTGAGGACGATGCACACCGCCGTCAGCACGGTCATCGCCGTCGAGATGAAGCCCACGGGGAGGCCCCGCACACGCGCAAAGTCGGGATCGAAGGCACAGATGACAATCCTCTGGTAGAACGCGCCCATGAAGAGGATGAGGAGCCCCGTGAAGCCACCGAACACCCACAGGTCGGCGCGCGAGATGGTGAGGATGTTGCCGAAGAGGAAGCTGTTCAGCTCGGGGACATAGCCAGGGGTGAGGAATATGAAAATCGTGCCCACGGCCATGCCGAGGGCCCAGATGACGGCGATGGCCGAGTCCTCGCGGACGCGGTGGCGCTCCGAGACCCACTGCACGCCGAGCGACGAGGCCACGGCGAAGAGTGCGGCGGTGGCAACGGGGCTGACCCCGAAATAGTACCCGAGGCCGAGCCCCCCGAAGCAGGCGTGAGTCACGCCACCCGAGATGGACACCAGCCTGCGGCTGACGATATAAGTCCCGATCATGGCCGAAGCGATGCTCAGCAGCACCACCCCCACCAGGGCATTGACAAAAAACGTATAGCTAAACATAATCAAAACATAATGAATTAGCAATGAGTAGGGACGCACGGCCCGTGCGTCCGCAGCGTAAACGTATCAAAATGCGGGTGTCACCCACCCTCGATGTTGCGGACGCACGGGCCGTGCGTCCCTACTCCTTGATGTCCGTACACACATAGGAGGGCGGAGCCCTCGAATTTATCAAAGCCCCACGAATTTATTCGTGGGGTAGCGTGTTGATTCTCAACCAATCAACCGCGGAGCGGTTGCATCTCTACCCGTCAAAGTAGCTCATCTTCCATGTCGCCCGCTCGTCGGGAGGGAGCATCCCGATCCATTCATCCTCGAAGCTCACGCGCCCATGATGCTCCTTCTGCGACGCGATATATCGCTTTACACTCTCCACTCCATCGGGAGAGACCGAGAATACCGAATATTCGCGCGCCCAGCCCGGGAAATTAGGAAAGAGATTGATCTCTCTGATGTATATTGACGAGGCTCTCTTCACCGTACCTATAAGAGACGAGGGTGTGATGGTAGTGGGTATCCTTACCAGCATGTGGACGTGATCCAACGCGGCGTTTATCCTTATCAGCTTCGCGCCCAAATTGTCGACGATCCCCATGATGTACGCGAATAGCTCGCGCTCCCGACGGGGGTCGATGATCGGTTGGCGCCTCTTGGGCGTGAACACGAAGTGGAGATATATTTGGTTGCGGCTCATTGGCGTGGGGAAGATGCAACCGCTCCGCGGTTGTAGGGCTAAATTTGCAATCCTACCCCACGAATAAATTCGTGGGGCTTTGTTAGATTCGAGGGCTCCGCCCTCCTATGTGGAGGGGGAGGTGGGTGGTTCCTCCTGCAGATCGTGGGGCTTTGTTAAATTCGAGGGCTCCCCCTCCTATG
>CAMWXQ010000141.1 GCA_947178235.1 uncultured Muribaculaceae bacterium | reverse complement strand
AAACGGCATTCGGCGGCACGCGCAATATGGTAAAACCCCCCCCCCGGCCGAACCGCCGTCTAACCCCACCCCCGGCCAACCCCGCCCCCACACAAGGCCTGCACCGACGCCCGTCGGCGTGGGCTTTGACCATATTTGCTCACATCATCCATCACACCCCACCCGACGCCGAAACCTATGAAAGACCTGTGGCGACTGCTGGCGCGTTTCGTGCCGCCGTACAAGAGATACCTGGCCCTCAACATCTTCTTCAACTTCCTGGCCGCCTTCCTCACGCTCTTCTCCTTTGCGCTCATCATACCCATCCTCGAAATGCTCTTCAAGGTCAAGGAAGCGCACTACACCTTCATGCCCCTGGGGTCGGCCTCGCTCAAAGATGTCGCCATCAACGACTTCTACTGGTACACCCAGGAGTGCATAGCCCGATGGGGCTCGGTCGGCACCCTCGCCGCCCTCGCCGCCATGCTCGTCGTCATGACCGCTTTGAAGACCGGGGCCACGTATCTCAGCAACTACTTCATAATCCCCATGCGCGCAGGCATCGTCCGCGACATACGCAACTATGTGTATGACAAGATCGTACGCCTGCCGATCTCGTACTTCACCAACGAGCGCAAGGGTGACGTCATGGCCCGCATGACGGGCGACGTGGCCGAGATCGAGAACTCCATCATGGCCTCGCTCGACATGCTCTTCAAGAACCCCATCATGATCATCGTCTGCCTCGGCATGATGATCGCCATATCCTGGAAGCTGACCCTCTTCGTGCTCATCCTCCTCCCCCTGGCCGGCACCGTCATGGGACGCGTCGGCAAGAAGCTCAAACGCAAGTCGCTCGAAGGCCAGCAGCAGTGGGGAACCCTCATGAGCCTCATCGAGGAGACCCTCGGCGGCCTCCGAATCGTCAAGGCCTTCAACGCCGAGGATAAGGTCATGGGACGCTTCCATGAGTCGAACGACCTGTTCTTCCGCATCACCCGCAGCGTCCAGCGCCGCCAGAGCCTTGCCCACCCGATGAGCGAGTTCCTCGGGACGGTCACCATCGCCATCGTCCTAACCTTCGGCGGTATGCTCATCCTCTCGGGCGGCTCGGAGATGAACGCCGCATCGTTCATCTACTACCTCGTCGTCTTCTACTCCATCATCAACCCCGCCAAGGATCTCTCCAAGGCGATGTACTCCATACAGAAGGGTCTCGCCTCGATGGAGCGCGTCGACGCCATCCTCTCGGCCACCAATCCCATCACCGACCCCGAGCGCCCCGCCGAGATCGGCACCCTCGAGGGGCGCATCGACTTCGAGGACGTGCGGTTCTCGTACAACGGCGAGACCGACGTCATCGACGGCGTCTCGCTCACCATCGAGCCCGGGGCCACCGTCGCCCTCGTCGGGCAGAGCGGTTCGGGCAAGTCGACCATGGCCGACCTGCTGCCCCGATTCTACGACGTCCGCTCGGGGCGCATCGCCGTCGACGGCATCGATGTCCGCGACCTCCGCGTCCACGACCTCCGCGCCCTCATGGGCAATGTCAACCAGGAGGCCATACTCTTCAACGACACAATCTTCAACAACATCGCCTTCGGCGTTCCCTCGGCCACCCGCGAGCAGGTCGAGGAGGCAGCCCGCATCGCCAATGCCCACGACTTCATCGTCGCCACCGAGGATGGCTACGACACCGTCATCGGCGACCGCGGATGCCGCCTCTCGGGCGGTCAGCGCCAGCGCATATCCATCGCCCGCGCCATATTGAAGAACCCGCCGATCCTCATCCTCGACGAGGCCACCTCGGCCCTCGACTCGGAGAGCGAGAAACTGGTCCAGGAGGCGCTCGAAAAGCTGATGCGCGACCGCACGACCCTCGTCATCGCCCACCGCCTCTCGACCATCCGCAACGCCTCGCTCATCTGCGTCATGCACGAGGGGCGCATCGTCGAGCGCGGCACACACGACGAGCTCCTCGCCCTCGACGGATTCTACAAGCGCCTGGTCGAGATGCAGTCGATGCAGTGAACAGATGCCCGACAGGCCCGTCTCCAACGGCCCCGAACGATTTTAACTCGTTTATATTTTGTGGGTTCCTAAATAATTGTTAACTTTGCCGTCACGGTGCCATACACCGCTGTCGGACTACTTTGATCTGCCCACACTACTCAGACCTTAATTGAACAAACTACCAATCAAAACATAAGCGATGGCCTACTGGATAATCAACTCCATAATAGTATTTGCGTTGTGCGTGCTGTTTGCGGGCGTCCTCATCCCCGAGATCCTGCTCATAGCCTACCGCCGCAACCTCTTCGACGAGGTGGACGAGCGCAAGATACACAAGGGCTCTATACCCCGTCTCGGCGGCATCGCCTTCGAGCCCGTGATACTGCTGAGCATCGCCCTCACCCTCGGCGGCAATCTCCTCTTCGACTGCGACGCATTCGCCG
Source organism: uncultured Muribaculaceae bacterium (assembly GCA_947178235.1). Classification (GTDB taxonomy): domain Bacteria; phylum Bacteroidota; class Bacteroidia; order Bacteroidales; family Muribaculaceae; genus Duncaniella. Next base: position 2,177 of record CAMWXQ010000141.1, on the reverse strand, counting down.
ACGTCTTCGGCGCGGACGCCAAGCTCATGGTGACCGCCTTCTGTGCCATACAGATGCTCTACCTCCTGGGCATGGCCGACGACCTCATCGGCATCAAGTACCGCGCCAAGTTCGTGGTCCAGATCATCTGCGCCGTGCTGCTCATCGCCGGCGGATGCTGGTTCAAGACCCTCGCCGGAGCCCTCGGCATCGAGGGGCTCTCGCCATGGATCGGATACCCCTTCACCGCCGTGGTCATCGTCTTCCTCATCAATGCCATCAACCTCATCGACGGCATCGACGGCCTCGCATCGGGGCTCAGCTCCATCGCCTCGGGCATCTACGGATTCTCGTTCCTCCTCCTTGGCCAGTATGACCTCGCCATCCTCTCCTTCGCCACCCTCGGCGTGCTCGTGCCCTTCTTCTACTTCAACGTCTTCGGCGACGTCACCAAACACTCGAAGATCTTCATGGGCGACACCGGCTCGCTCACCATCGGCCTCATCCTCAGCATCCTCGGCATCCGCCTCTACACCACGCCCGAGAGTGCATGTATCGACTTCAACCCTGCCGTCATCGCCTTCTCGCCCCTCATCATCCCCTGCTTCGACGTCCTGCGCGTCTACACCATCCGCATCCGTCAGCACCGCTCACCATTCCTCCCCGACAAGAACCACATCCACCACAAATTCCTCGCCGCAGGGATGCCCCCGCGCACGGCCATGGTGACCATAATCTCCATCTCGGCCCTCTTCTGCATCATCAACCTCACTCTCTCCAACTTCCTCAACATCAATCTCATCATCATTCTCGACATCGCCTGCTGGTTCCTCTTCAACGCCTGGGTCAACAACCGCATCGAGATGCACAAGAAGAAAAATGAAGAATTGAAAATTGAGAATTGAGAATTTTTCAGCAATAAATTTGACTAATTAGACCAATTAGATTAATACCCCCCTTTCCCGTGCCCGGGTGGACATCGATGTCCGCCCGGGCACGTGAATATTGGTGAAAAAGGGAACACTCGGCGCAAAAATGCCGCCCGTCAATATTTTTGTTGTTACAAAATTGCACATAAGACCAAAAAAATCCCTAACTTTGCACAATTATAGGCGAAGTGTACCCCTGCGGTACGGCCATAAACCTCACGCTAATACATAACAATACAATAACAAGGTAAAAAACAAGACGTTCTGAAAATGAAACTTATCTCGTCATGTCTCGGCGGCCTCGTGCTGATAGCCGCCACCGGCCTGCTGGCGGGTTGCTCCGGAAAGCAACAGCAGATGGGCCAGATGCCCGCACCCGGCATCGCAGTGATGACCCTCACTCCCCAGGAGGCTGACCTCCAGACAACCTTCCCCGCCACAATCAAGGGCAAGACCGACATCGCCATCCGTCCCCAAGTCACAGGATTCATCACCAAGGTCCATGTCGACGAGGGCCAGCGCGTACACAAGGGCCAGGTGCTCTTCACTCTCGACCAGGTACAGTTCAACGCAGCCGTCGACCAGGCCCGCGCAGCCGTCAACTCGGCTCAGACCGCCGTCAACACCGCCAAGATGACCGCCGACTCGAAGAAGGCGCTCCACGACAAGAACATCATCTCGGACTACGAGTACCAGGTTAGCCTCAACCAGCTCTCCCAGGCCGAGGCTCAGCTCGCCAACGCCAAGGCAGCCCTCATCACCGCACAGAAGAACCTCGCATACACCGTGGTGACATCCCCCAGCGACGGCGTCGTCGGCACCATCCCCAACCGCGAGGGCTCGCTCGCATCCCCCTCGTCGGCCCAGCCCCTCACCACCGTATCGGACAACTCGCAGGTCTACGCATACTTCTCCCTCACCGAGAAGGACCTCCTCAACCTCGTCGGCGAGGGTGAGCGCTCGATCGAGGCTGCCATCAAGGATATGCCCGCCGTGCAGCTCCGCCTCAATGACGGCTCGCTCTACCCCCTCGAAGGAAAGGTAGCCACCGTCTCGGGCGTCATCGACAACTCGACCGGCGCATCGAGCGTCCGCGCACTCTTCAACAACCCCAACGGCGTCCTCCGCAGCGGCGGCACAGGCCAGATCGTGATGCCCAACAACCAGTCGGACGTCATCGTCATCCCCCAGAAGGCCACATTCGAGTTGCAGGACCGCCGCTTTGTCTACGTCGTCAATGACTCGAACAAGGTCGTATCCACCCCCATC
>CAMWXQ010000140.1 GCA_947178235.1 uncultured Muribaculaceae bacterium | reverse complement strand
GCGTAACCTGTGGGTTGGAGGCATGGATGATCCCCCCTACTATCCAGCCTCGGAGAGGCGGTATTATGGTATAGACGTATTACATCATATCCTTTGGATGATAGCTAAGTTCAGCTGCCCTGTACAACGTTTCAAGCTCATTTGCTATCGGTTTACATTGATGATGTACCTCTTGATCTCTGATATACGTTATCAGTCCATCCTTATTCTCGGGTGCGACTGTACACGCGAAATACTCCGCTGCCCACCCTCTAAACAATGGAAAACGTGAATCCGAGTTAAGCCATATGCTCGATTTTGCCTTGATGGTTCTTACAAAATCTGAAAGTGATACAGTCGGGTTCAGGTTCACAAGCATATGCACATGATTCTCCACCCCACCGATACGGACAAGGCTACATTTCAACTCTCGAATGAGGCTCCAAACATAACCATAGAGATCGTTCTTGTAGTCGAGAGGGATTGTCTTTTCCCTGTTCTTGGTGCAGAAGACTATGTGATAGTAGGCGGTTACCTTACTCATATTGCGATGTTTTTACCATAATATCGCCTCTCCGAGGCTGGATAGTGAGATCTCCTCCTGCCTCCCACATCCCACAGGTTACGCTGCGCTTCACCAGGGGTTCGCTTATACACTCGTGCCTCCGGCACTCCTTGGGTGACATCTTTGAGAAGAACTCAGAACGGATACCCGATGGCGAGGTGGAAGGCGAGGGATTTGCCGAAGGATTCCATGTTGTAGTAGCCGTGGCGCGAGGTCTTGTAGGGGGCATGGATGCCGATGCCGAGGTCGCCGCGGATCACGAGCATGGAGATGTTGAGGCGCAGACCCACACCTGTACCCGTGGCGAGGTCGTTGAAAAAGTTTGAACCTTTAAGCTGACCCCCGGGACGCGAGGGCTCGTTTTTGAGCGTCCACACGTTGCCCGCATCCAGGAACACCGCACCCTCGACCGGCCCGAGGATGGGGAAACGCAGCTCCGAGTTGGCAAGGAAGATGAATGTACCCGTCTGATCGAAGTATCCGTTGACCTGGTCGGCAGGCGCGCGGTATGAGCCCGGACCGATGGATCGGACCGTGAAGGCGCGCACCGAGTTGGCGCCACCCGCATAGAACTGCTCGCTATACGGCACCTGGGTCGAGTTGCCGTAGGCATACGCGGCACCCGAGGCAAGTCGGTTGACCAACCATATCTTACCCGCGCCGATGCGTCGCCCGTAGACAATTTGGGCGTAACCCTTCACGAACTGCGAGAAGGGGGTGCCGAAGAGGGTCTTCTCACCCTTCTTGCCGCACGCCTCGTAGATGCTCCAAAAGATATTTCCCGCCTGTTGGAGGGTCAGTTGGACATTGATGGTATTGTCGCGGTTCATGGCGCGGTCATAGACCATGCCGTAGCTCATCTGAGGGATGAACTGGTCCATGAAGCTGAGGGCGATGGCGGGGTTGGCGGCCATGATGGAGTCGAACACCGCCGTGGTGCGTTGGAGTTTGGTGTATGTGAGCTTGAAGAGGGTGAACGTATTGGATATATACTTGGACGAGCGCCAGTCGTATGCGATGCCCGTGTTGAACTGCGACATCTTGAAGTAGTGGGGGCGGTTGAGAATGTCTACGCCGAGGTTGACGCGGGTCCAGTTGACGTCGCGGCGCGAGCGGGGAACGAACTTGGGCGCAAGCAGACGAGGGAAGGCGAGCGTGCCGTTCAGACCCGCCTCGTATGAGTTGAACGCCGAGTTGCGTCCGTGGCCTGTCTGCCATTCATAGCTACCCGTGAGCGAAATGTTCAGTTGCTCGCAGCCACCGAAGATATTGTGATTGGTGACGCCGAGCGTAATACCCGGGCCGAGGTAGGAGTTGGATTTGGACGAGACATTGGCCTCGATGGAGGCTTCGAGCTGACGGTCGAATGTACAGTCGATGAGCACGTCGAGCTGACGGCGCGAGAGGTCGGTCGTATCGGGTGTAACCTCGATGCTGATGTTGTTGAAGATGCCGAGGCGCGAGAGGCGCGTCTGGGTGAGGTTCATCTGCTGGACCGAGAAGACCCTACCCTCGCGGAAGGCGATGCACGAAGGGATCAGGTTGCGGCGCAGGCGCGCGGGGCGGTACAGGATAATCTTACCCTTGCGCGTGTCGAGGGTGTCGGGTGTACCCCCGCCGCGGTTGCGGTTGATGACCGTCGTGATCGAACCTGTACGGAATCGGTCGAGCGCCCACGGGTGGATATTGTCGGCCAGGTCGAGGCGCATGGCTATGGATCCGCGGTTCATGAGGCTGTCGGCCAGATAGGTGATGAACTCGGGACGAAAATAGTAGAATCCGCGGTTGCGCACGAGGTTGGCGATGTCGACGCGCAGCTGAGCGAGGGAGTCGGTCGAGTAGCGCGTCCCAGTGTGGAAATACTTCGACCGCGAGGCCACCGAGTCGATGAGATGGTTGAGGAATGTCGTGTCAGGCAGCAGCTGGATCGAATCGATGAGATATGGGTTGCCCGACTTGATCTTATAAAGGATCGATGCCTTCTTCTTATTCTTCTTCTGTACGAGCTCGTACGAGGCCGAGCCCGAGAAGTAGCCGTTGTTGTCGAGTACCTCGTCGAGCATGTGGGTGCGCACCTCGGGACGCACGTCGCTCACGAGCACAGGCTCCTCGACCAGCTTCTCGTAGATCCAGTGTTTCAGACCCTTCGGGGGATTGGGGAAGTTGTTGTAGACCCATAGGCCGAGGGGAAAGGGATAGCGCAGCGATGCATTGATGGCATTGTTGGGCTTGACGGACACGGCCTTCGTGAGCGACTCCTTTACGTCGTCGGGGAACTTCTCTCCCCCGGGGGTCTCGACCTTCACACCTTTGAGGCCGGTATAGAGTATGTCGTCGGGGCCGAGGCGGCGTGTGGTCGAGCATCCCGTGAGCATGAGGATGACGGCCAGGAGGGGGAGCAGGAGCGATATGTGGGACTTGCGCATGGCGGATTCGGATGTCTGTGTGATTGATGAGGGGTGCCTGGGGTCAGTCGCGGCGGATGCCTATGAGCTCGAAGAGGTTGTTGAGTTTGCGGCGCAGCACAAAGCCGACACCGGTCTGGGTAATCTCGCCTTCGAGGATGCTCTCGTAGCCCGTGTGACGGAAGACACGGACATACATCGAGCCGGACCTGTTGAGCATATACTCGAACGATATGTCGTTGATGAGGTTCTGCGAGAAGTTCTCGTCGGCGTTGGCGTCGGTCGAGTACTTGCCGCCTACCACAATCTTGAATCGGTCGTTGAAGAGCGACTTGGATACGCGGTAGCTGTACGACGTCGTGGTCGAGGTCGAGCCCTCGCGGGTACTGTCATACTGGTCGATGCCGAATGATATGTCCACACCCTTGATCGAGTTGGCCGCCCACGAGTTGAGCTGCGAGGTGAGGAGGGAGAAGAGGGGGTTGCCCGTGAGGTTGGTGCTTGCCTTGGTCCCCGCACCGGTGTATGCGCCGTAGAGCAGGAGATTCATCGCCTGGTTGGCCCTCTGCTCGGCGCTCATCGATGTGAGCTCGTTCTGGACGGTGATGTCGTCGTTGGTCGAGAGGTCGAACGCCACATCCATGCTCGACAGCGTACCGGTGACGGAGAGGATGACGTCGAAGTTGACCAGGCGCGAGTCCGATCCGCTCTGCGTCACATTGGCCTTCATCACATCTATGCCCTTGACGTTCAGCACGGGATTCATCACGTCGCCATTGAAGGCCACATACGATCCGTTCTGGAAGGCGAAATTCTTCTCGGACAGGATCGGGGGCACCGAGTAGCGGGCGAATCCGCCGTCGATGTTCAGACGGCCGGTCATGCGCATACCGTTGAGGGGGGACATCGAGAAGTCGAGGTCGCCATTACTCTGGATCTGCACGCGGTTCGAACCGTTGGCGTTGAGGTCGACGTTCACTACCGTCCCCTGTTCGATTTTGAGGTCGGCATTGACCCACATGAGCATGGCGGGGGCGACAGAGTCGGCCTCGACGACGGTCGTGGGGTCGGCGAAGTTCACGAACTTGACCATATTCTCGTCCGTGCGGGTGGTGAGTTCCGAGGATGTGGTCGGGAGGACATAGGTGACATTGGTCCCCGCGAGCAGGGTGAGGTCGGCGTCCACGGTGATGCGCTGCATGTTGCCGCGGGCCTTGGCATCGAGGTTGACGAAGGCCTTGCCGTAGACATCTGCGCCGCGGGCGCGCTCGGAGTTGACGATCTGCATGTGGCGCGCGTTCATGTCGAGGTCGAGCGCGACGTTCGAGAGATGGCGCAGGTCAACGGTGCCGTTGATTGTGAGGGGATTCTCGTTGCAGGCACGGATGCCGAAGTCGGTGAAGGTCACGATATTGCTGTCGACCGGAATCTTCTCGTCGGGGAAGATGAACTCCGTCCCGAGCATGGCGACCTTGACCGCAGCCGAGTCGAAGCTGAGGAATCCGTCGAACATCGGGGCCGCCATGTCGCCCGTGATGGTCATCTCGCCGTTGAGCGTGCCGCGCAGTTTGGCGGTGCCTGCGGGGAGGAACGGGTTGGCCACTTAGAGCGGGAAGTGTATCATGTTGAAGTCAAGGAGGAAGGGTGTGGCGAGGGTCGAGTCGTTGAGGAC
>CAMWXQ010000139.1 GCA_947178235.1 uncultured Muribaculaceae bacterium | reverse complement strand
AGATGGACGGTGCTATCATCGTTGTTGCTGCAACCGACGGTCCCATGCCCCAGACCCGCGAGCACATCCTTCTCGCCCGTCAGGTGAACGTACCCCGCCTCGTCGTATTCCTCAACAAGTGCGACATGGTCGACGACGAGGAGATGTTCGAGCTCGTCGAGATGGAGATGCGTGATCTTCTTTCGAGCTACGACTATGACGGCGATGAGACCCCCATCATCCGCGGTTCCGCCCTCGGCGCCCTCAACGGCGAGCCCCAGTGGGAGGAGAAGGTTATGGAGCTCATGGACGCTGTCGACACCTGGATCCCCCTGCCTCCCCGCGACATCGACAAACCCTTCCTCATGCCTGTCGAGGACGTGTTCTCCATCACCGGTCGTGGTACTGTTGCCACCGGTCGTATCGAGGCTGGTATCGTGAAGGTTGGCGATGAGGTTCAGATCATGGGCCTCGGCGCAGACATGAAGTCGGTCGTTACCGGCGTCGAGATGTTCCGCAAGCTCCTCGATCAGGGCGAGGCTGGTGACAACGTAGGTCTCCTCCTCCGCGGTATCGACAAGAAGGACATCAAGCGCGGTATGGTCATCTGCCACCCCGGCGTTGTGAAGCCCCACAGCAAGTTCAAGGCTTCGGTCTACATCCTCAAGAAAGAGGAAGGCGGCCGTCACACTCCCTTCCACAACCACTATCGTCCCCAGTTCTACATCCGTACTCTTGACGTTACCGGCGAGATCACTCTCCCCGAGGGCGTAGAGATGGTAATGCCTGGCGACCACGTAGAGATCATCGTTGACCTCATCACCCCCGTCGCTTGCGACAAGGGCCTCCGCTTCGCTATCCGTGAGGGTGGCCGCACCGTAGGCTCGGGCCAGATCACCGATATCCTCGAGTAATACGCTCTTATACAGCCATCGAGTGCCGAGGCGAGGCCCCAGAGGCCGGACCGAGGCCACATAAAAACCCAAGAAGGTGCCTGCGGCGGATGTCCGCAAGTATGTCCGCCGCAGGACACCTTTCTCTCTAATCTACGGGAATAGCTCAGTCGGTAGAGCACTGGTCTCCAAAACCAGGTGTCGGGAGTTCGAGCCTCTCTTCCCGTGCCCAAATATACGCAAATGAGTAAACTTAAACTACTTACGGATATTGAGGAGTCTTATACCGAGCTTCGATATAAGACTTCTTGGCCATCAAGGGCCCAGCTGATCAAGAGCGCAGTGATCGTGCTTGTCGCTTCCATCATCATAGCAGCGATCATCTTCGTGATGGATCAGGTCGTGGACCTCATAATGCACTTCATCTACTCGCTCGGCCGCTGAGCCCGCGGGCAGACAACCCCAATGCCGTAACCGTCATCAACACCTTCGTCCCCGCAGACAGAAGCATCCCCTAAACACTGAAAGAAAACTTATCCAATGGCTGAAGAAACGAACAAACAGCCCCTCAAACGCGCATGGTACGTCCTGCGCGCCATATCGGGCAAGGAGGCTAAGGTCAAGGAACTCCTTGACGGCGCCATTCGCAACACAGACTTAGGCAAGTATGTCTTCCAGGTGCTTGTGCCCACGGAGAAGATCGTGAGCGTGAAGAACGGCAAGAAGGTCGTGAAGGAGCGCAACCTCTACGGAGGCTATGTCTTCGTCGAGTGTCTCCTCACGGGTGAGGTCAACTACGAGCTCCGCAACACCACGAACGTCATCGACTTCCTCAAGGGGCGCGGCAAGGATGCCAAGCCCGAGCCTGTCAGCGAAGCCGACATCCGCAGGATGCTCGGTGCGGCCGACGAGCTCATCGACATGACCGAGGACGGCATGGACTTCATGGTGGGCGAGACCGTCAAGGTGATCCAGGAGCCCTTCACCGGGTTCCCGGCCGTCATCGAGGAGGTTGACCGCACAAAGAAGAAGCTGAAAGTGATGGTCAAGATTTTCGGGCGCAAGACCTCGCTCGAACTTGATACGACGCAAGTGGAACGCGAATAATCCACGCGCGGCACACCCGGACCCGGAAGCCCCTCGACGGGGGAGGCCGGGCTTGATTGTGCCACGGGAGACGGTACAGTGAGAGGCCCCGTCGGGGCGCGGAGGTTGGTTACGAAGCCGCCGCGGCCGGGGACGACATCGAGGGACCGTCGTTTTAACCGAATCATTAACAAAAAAGAGAATTTAGATTTATCATGGCTAAAGAAATTGCTGGACAGATCAAATTGCAAATCAAGGGAGGGGCAGCGAACCCCTCGCCTCCCGTTGGTCCCGCCCTCGGTTCGAAGGGTATCAACATCATGGAGTTTTGCAAGCAATTCAACGCCCGTACCCAGGACAAGGCAGGCAAGGTTCTCCCTGTTGTAATCACCTATTACACCGACAAGAGCTTTGACTTCGTCGTCAAGACCCCTCCCGTAGCGATCCAGCTGCTCGAGACCGCCAAGATCAAGAGCGGTTCCGCCCAGCCCAACCGCAACAAGGTGGCCGAGATCACCTGGGACCAGGTGAAGACCATTGCTGAGGACAAGATGCCCGATTTGAACTGTTTCAACGTAGAGTCTGCTATGCGTATGGTAGCAGGCACAGCCAGGAGCATGGGCATCTCTGTGAAAGGTGAATTCCCCGCTAACAATTAATCTTCGAATGACATGACAAAGCTGACCAAAAATCAAAAGATTGCCCAGGAGAAGGTTGAAGCAGGCAAGGCATATAGCCTCGCAGAGGCCGTAGCGCTCGTAAAGGATATCACCTTCACCAAGTTCGATGCATCGCTCGATGTCGACGTACGTCTGGGCGTTGACCCCCGCAAGGCCAACCAGATGGTGCGTGGCGTCGTGACCCTCCCCAACGGTACCGGCAAGCAGGTGCGCGTCCTCGTGCTCTGCACCCCCGATGCCGAGGCAGCCGCCAAGGCCGCCGGCGCCGACTATGTCGGCCTCGATGAGTACATCGAGAAGATCAAGGGCGGATGGACCGACGTCGACGTCATCATCACCCAGCCCGCCATCATGGGCAAGATCGGTGCCCTCGGCCGTGTACTCGGCCCCCGCGGCCTGATGCCTAACCCCAAGAGCGGCACCGTGACCGTAGACGTCGCCAAGGCCGTCGAGGAGGTGAAGAAGGGTAAGATCGACTTCAAGGTCGACAAGAACGGTATTGTCCACTCGTCCGTAGGCAAGGTGTCGTTCGACGCCAAGGCTGCCGCCGAGAACGTCAAGGAGTTCATCAACACCCTCATCAAGCTCAAGCCCGCCACCGCAAAGGGTACCTACATCAAGAGCATCTATCTTTCGAGCACCATGAGTCCCGGCGTCAAGGTGGATCCTAAGTCGATAGACGAATAATCACCTCAAAAGCTGACACAAGACAATGAAAAAGGAAGATAAGATCGTTGCGATCAACAACATCGCCGAGGTGATCGGTGAGTACGGCTGCTTCTACCTCGTGGAGACCGCCGGCCTCGATGCCGAGAAGACCACCGACCTCCGCCGCGCCTGCAACAAGGCCGACGTGAAGCTGATGGTAGTGAAGAACACCCTTCTCCACAAGGCCCTCGAAGGCATGGAGGGTGACTACTCCGAGCTTTACAGCGCACTCCACGGCCCCACCTCCCTGATGCTCTCGAACGTGGGCAACGCCCCCGCCAAGCTCATCAAGGAGATCCTCAAGGGCCAGAAGGACGCCAAGCTCCCCGCCCTCAAAGCTGCTTACGTCGAGGAGACCGTGTATGTCGGAGCCGACCAGCTCGACGCCCTGTGCGCCATCAAGAGCAAGAACGAGCTCATCGCCGACGTCGTGGCCCTGCTCCAGTCGCCCGCCAAGAATGTGGTTTCGGCCCTTACCTCCGGCGGCACCAAGCTCCACGGCATCCTCGAAACACTGTCGAAGAAGGAGGCGTAAGCCCCAGGCCACGTCCCCATCGGCAACCCCACAACCATACCAAACAACAGAATCAAAATTAACCCCACCCTACAAAGAATACAATCATGGCAGATCTCAAAGCATTTGCAGAACAACTCGTGAACCTCACCGTTAAGGAAGTCAACGAACTCGCTCAGATCCTCAAGGACGAGTATGGCATCGAACCCGCAGCTGCTGCCGTAGCAGTCGCAGCCGGCCCCGCCGCCGGTGCTCCCGCTGAGGAGGAGAAGACCTCCTTCGACGTAGTCCTCAAGTCTGCCGGCGCTTCGAAGCTCGCCGTCGTCAAGCTCGTCAAGGAGCTCACCGGTCTCGGCCTCAAGGAGGCTAAGGAGATGGTTGACGGCGCTCCCTCCGTCCTCAAGGAAGGCATGGCTAAGGCTGATGCCGAGGGCCTCAAGAAGCAGCTCGAAGAGGCTGGCGCTGAGGTTGAGCTCAAGTAATAAGGCTCACATCCGCTCACGGGAAGCCTCGGGGCCACGTCCCCGCAAGGCTCTCTGTTGAAGATCCACCACTCTTGAAATAACCACTTATGGGTTAAGACTCCCTTCACGGGCGTCTTAACCTATTTGTGTAAAAGAGGGTTGGGTAATATTAAAAATATTTAAAGATTTGTATTTTTTTATAAATCTTTACCCTCCGAAGCGCTGTCCTTGTGGGTTTTAGGCCCCGAACGGCGGCGCAGGCGCCCCCGACCCGGCACGCAAGGGCGGGACAGGCCCCGCCCACGATGGCAAAAGAGCCTGGGTGGGAAGCGGGCTCTGATGAGCCCGGAGAGGCTGGGTG
>CAMWXQ010000138.1 GCA_947178235.1 uncultured Muribaculaceae bacterium | reverse complement strand
CCGCCGAACTGGCGGATGCGCAGGACACCCTCGCCGACGGTCTCGGGCGAGATGCCGGCCGAGAAACACATCGTCCTCACCGTCCCGAGCACCTCGTCGATCTTCTGTTGGGGCATGTGGGCCATGAGTGTGTACTGCCACGAGGCGGGGTCGAAGCTGCCCGCGTCAGAGGGATCGAACGGCTGCGCGGCCATCATGACGGTGCCGTCGATGGCACTGAGGTATGGCATGGCCGTGGAGAACATCGCCATGGTGCTGAAATCGCCGCTGAGCGATACGAGGCGCTGTATGACGCTCCAATCGAACCCCTGGCCGACACCGAAGGCGAGGGCGATCCTCGGGGCGTCCCCCGCATAGCCGAGCACGGCGGGATTGATGGGCACGAGGCCGGGGACACTGCGGCGCTCGCCGTCGCCAGTCATCATCGTGACGTCGAGGTGGAGGCCGTCGGTGTCAGAGGTGAGCGTGCCCGTGTTCCAGAGCGCTGCCTGGGCCTCCTTGTGGGTCGAGCGGGGTGCGTCGCCGCTCACGGACACGATATTGGCGAGGCCACCCTGGCGCAGCCACTGGCCGACGCCGCTGAGGGCCCCGAGGGGATTGTCGTGTGCCTTGGCCACGAGCTTCTTGACCGCGGCGGGAGCCTTGGTGGCCGACAGGTCTGAGATCCAGACCTGAGTATCGGAGGCTACGAGGGTCGACGAGGGGGGAATGGTGCCGACGTGCATCCCCTCGGCGTCGCCGCCCCACTCGACGCGCTCGCCGCAGGCGTCGCGGAAGGCCTCGAAGCCCGAGATGGCGAATGTGCAGAATACCTCCTTGTCGGGGGTCATGAAGATGGCCGTGGCCGTGAGGTCGGCGGCGCCGCTCTCATGGATGCGTCCGAGGGCGGTGAGGTTCGTGCGCACCTCACCCTCGATTTTGGCGTCGATGGCCGGGTCGGCGGTGAATCCGTCGGCCGAGAGTGTGATGCCACAGTCGTTGCACAGGGCCTTGGCGTCGATGACGGCCACCACCGGAGCCTCGGCGGGTATGGTGTCGAGAATCTCCGAGCCCCCCTTCGAGCAGGAGGCCATGGCGAGCATGATGACGGAGATGACCCCCGCCGAAAGCAAGTTGTTGAGTTTCATACGTCAGAAGTTTCAGAGAGTTGAAATGATATGCAAAAGTAGTGAAAAATCCCCGCATTCCCCCCACCGTGGCCAAAAACTTCGGCCCCGAGGCCACAGAAACCAAAAAAATATTGTATCTTTGTAGTTGGAATCCAATAGAATAAAACTCCCATGGCCCGACCCATCAAAGAGACCCCCGTCCTCGAAGGCGAAGACGCCCGCCGATTCGTGGAACGGATGAATGAAACGAGAGAGGAATCTCCCGAAAAGCGAAATCGCAGATTGGCTAATTTCCAGCTCGGAATGAGATTGGTTCATACATTTATATAAAGTTTTTGCCATTGTGGGCGCGGCTTGTCGCGCCTGCTGCATGGCCTCCTCTCTTTTTGGGATTTTTTAACCATAGCTCATCCGTGGGGATGAGCTTTTTTGGTTAATTTTGTTGGTTGAAACTTTTAGTGCATCACATTTCAAGCCAAATACCTCAGCATCCGAATATGTTCTCCTTCAAGGAATATGCCTCACAGCCCCAGTTCTTCCTCCTCGCCGGCCCCTGTGTCATCGAGGGCGAGAAGATGGCGCTGGATATAGCCGAGGCCTGCATCGAGGCCACATCGCGCCTCTCCATCCCCTATGTATTCAAGGGCTCGTACCGCAAGGCAAACCGCTCGCGCATAGACTCGTTCACCGGCATCGGCGATGAGAAAGCCTTGAAGATCCTGCGCAAGGTGGGGGAGACCTTCGGCATCCCCGTCGTCACCGACATCCATACCGAGCAGGAGGCCGACATCGCCGCCGGGTATGTCGACATTCTCCAAATCCCTGCCTTCCTCTGCCGCCAGACCGACCTCCTCGTGGCCGCAGCCCGTACAGGCCGCGCCGTGAACATCAAGAAGGGGCAGTTCCTCTCGCCCGAGGCCATGGGGCACGCCGTCCGCAAGGTGCGCGACGCCGGCAACGACAATGTGGCCCTCACCGAGCGCGGCGTCACCTTCGGATACCAGGACCTCCTGGTCGACTATCGGGGCATCCCCGAGATGCAGGCCTTCGGCGCACCCGTCATCCTCGACGTCACCCACTCGCTCCAACAGCCCAACCAGCCCGCGGGGGTCACCGGAGGCCGCCCCGACCTCATCGAGACCATTGCCCGCGCCGGCGTGGCGGTGGGTGCCGACGGCCTCTTCATGGAGACTCATCCCGACCCCTCGGTGGCCAAGAGCGACGGCGCCAATATGCTCCCCCTCGACCGCCTGCCCGAGCTGCTCACGCGCCTGGCCGCCATCCGCGAGGCCATCAACCGCTTCTGAACCACGCAGGTCACATCCCATAAACCACATACCCCCCATCCACCGTACTTCATGACCATCCTCCGTTCGCTATTCATATTCTCGCTCCTCCTTGTCTGCGGCGCCGCCTCTGCCCAGAGCTATGCCGACCCGATGTCCGACGCCCTGCTGCGCGCCTACGGCCAGCTGCTCGACGAGGACCCGAGAGACCCCGAGACACTCTTCCGCCGCGCCTCGCTCTACTACAAGAACGACGACTATATCCGCGCCCTCGACGACCTCAACACGGCCATCAAATACTTCGGCCCCAACGAGGAGGAGGAACGCCTGCAAGCCGTCGAGATGAGGGCCCACGTCCTCATGGCCATGCACAAGTACGACCAGGCCCTCGACGACCTCAACCTGCTCATCACCCCCGAGTCGAGCCCCTATAACCTGATATATGAGCGCGGCACAGCCCTATATGAGACAGGCCGCTATGCCGATGCCAAGGCGGACTTCAACCGTATGCTCCGCCTCAATCCCCGCAGTCAGGAGGCTACATTCGGCCTGGCGCGCATCGCCATCCGGGAGAACAACCTCGGCACCGCGAGCGAGCTCGCCGACCGTGCCCTCGCCATGATGCCCAACGACTCGCGCAGCTACATCCGCCGCGCATCGGTCCGCTCCGAGATGGGCAACCGTTCGGGGGCAGTCGACGACTATATCTCGGCCATATCCATCGACAACGAGAGTACCCCACAGGCCCTCTCGGAGCTCGTGAAGATTTCGCGCGAGGACTACCCCGCCGTCATGTCGGGCCTCTCGTCGGCCATCGCCCAGGCCCCGCGCAACGGCCTCTTCTACTTCCTGCGCGCCATGATCGCCCAGGGGCACTGCAACTACCAGGCCGCCATCGCCGACTATGACCGCATCATCACCCAGAACCTCGACTCGTATCCCGGCCTCAACGCCGCCCTCGCCGAGTGCTACTACGCCCTCGGGCGCTACGACATAGCCCTCCTCAATGCCGACTATGCCATCACGGCGACCGACGACAACGCCTTCTACTATGTCCTCAAATCGCGCATCCTCCGCGCCAAGGATGACAACGAAGGTGCCCTCTCGGCCGCCGAGAAGGCTCTCGAAAAGGCTCCCGAGATGACCGACGCCCTCGTCGCCAAGGCGCTCGCCCAACTCCCCCTCGGCCAGAGTGCCGACGCTTCCGTGGCCCTCAGCGAGGCTGCCATGAATGCCCCCGAGGACCCCATGGTTGCCATCCTCCGCGGATGGGTCCTCGCCGACTACCGCAAGCAGGCCAAGAACGCCGAACTCTCGTGGGACCGCGTCACCGACATGGACTTCGACCTCGACAATGTCCGCTCGCTCCGCGGTTTCGCACTCCTCTCCCTCGGCCGCATCGAACAGGCCGAGAACTGGATGGAACAGGTCCTGCGCCTGGCCAACGACTATGACGGCGAGGTCAACTACTATGCCGCATGCCTCTACTCGCAGATGGGGCTGCTCGACCGCGCCTTCCGATGCATGGAAGCCTCGCTCGACAAGGGCTATGCCGACTACCACAACTGGACCCGCGCCGCCGAGGCCAACGTCAACTGCGCACCCCTGCGCGACGATCCACGCTTCAAGGCTCTCCTCGACGCCCACGCCCAGCTGTTCAAATAAACCGCTCTCACAAATCAACCTAATACCAAAAGATAATGGCAAAAGTCACCAAGCAGATGGCGCTCGACTACCACAAGTACCCGCGCCCCGGCAAAATCGAAGTGATTCCCACCAAGCCCTATGCCACGCAGGCCGACCTCGCGCTGGCCTACTCGCCCGGTGTGGCTTATCCCTGCCTTGAAATCAAGGAAGACGCAGACAAAGTCTACGACTATACCGACCGCGGCAATCTCGTCGCCGTCATCTCCAACGGCACAGCCGTCCTCGGCCTCGGCAACATCGGCGCCCTCGCCGGCAAACCCGTCATGGAAGGCAAGGCCCTTCTCTTCAAGATCTTCGCCGGTCTCGACTGCTACGACATCGAAGTCGACGAGACCGACCCCGATAAGTTCATCCAGATCGTCAAGTCGCTCGCACCCACCTTCGGAGGCATCAACCTCGAAGACATCAAGGCCCCCGAGTGCTTCGAGATCGAGACCCGCCTCAAACAGGAGCTCTCCATCCCCGTCATGCACGACGACCAGCACGGCACCGCCATCATCTCGGCAGCCGGCCTCCTCAACGCCCTCGAAATCCAGGGCAAGAAGATCGAGGACATCCGCCTCGTCGTCAACGGTGCCGGCGCCGCTGCCGTATCCTGCACCAAGCTCTACATAGCCC
>CAMWXQ010000137.1 GCA_947178235.1 uncultured Muribaculaceae bacterium | reverse complement strand
CTCCGGCACGGTCCCCTACAACATCTGTTATGTCAACGTGAACCCCGCGACCGTCGATGCTCAGAGCCTCCTCCTCTCCAAGTTGGGCACTAGCATCAGCATCATGAACCCTCAGATCTATCTGAACATCGCCAACCCGGTGGCACGTTACAAGCTGAAAGCTGAGACTGGCTTCCGTATTACCTCTACTTTCCCCGCCGACCGCCACACAGAGCCCGTAGTGGCTGAGCTTGATGCTCCCGGTATCTTCCAGATCAAGGCTGAGCCCAACGCCAACTATCTGCTCTCCCCCGAGGAGGTCACCAAGTACCCCGCCGGGTTTGCCAATCCCACCCCGACTCACGTCCCCTACACAGCTCTGTCTGGTATTCTCCTCGGCAATGGTCTCCCCTCGACCCTCGACATCGAGCTTCTCCATCCTGTCATTACCCCCGACCCTGTCGAAGAGTTCCCCCTCGGCACCACTCTCGGCGAGGTTTCCGGTGAATATCTCTTCTATGCTCCCATCGCACTCGGCGCCCGCTCGCAGATCGAGTATAACGACGTGCAGGATGGTTGGGCTGACGAAGAACTCGATGCCGTAACCATCTCGCTCATCGAAATCTCGATGGACGTGACCTCGGACATCCCGTTCTCGCTCAAACTCTCCGGATACCCCATCGACAAGGAGGGCAAGCAGATCAACAATGTCAAGATTGCCGATGTGGAGATTCCCGCCAACGCCAAGGGTCAGAATGTCGTCATCCGTACCACAGGCACCATCAACAACCTCGACGGCTTCAACTATACTGCGACAGGATATGTCCCCGAGGATATGGAGACCCCGCTTTCGCCCAATCAGAATATCCGTCTCGAGAACATCCGCGTGAAGGTCTCCGGCCACTATACCAAGGACCTCGGCGAGTGATACCAGTTTCTTAATCTGAACCACAACCACCAAACACAGACTTCACAGATATGTCAATCAATATAAAGAAGGCCGCTTCCGCAGCTCTCATGGCCGCAGCCGCCCTCACAGCCTCCGCCCAGGACACCCAGTCGGGCTACTTCGTGGAAGACTTCACCTACCGCTACCTGCTCAACCCTGCGATGGACAACTCCAAGGGCTTCGTGGCAATCCCCGCCATCGGCAACATCGGATTCAACCTCCGTGGCAACACCTCGCTCACCGACGTGCTCTACAATGTCGACGGACGCACCACGACATTCATGAATCCCGGTGTCTCCGCATCTGAGGCAATGAGCAATTTCAGCGACAACAATCGCATCGGCTTCGACACCCGCATCAACATCCTCGCCGCAGGCTTCAAGGCTTTCCACGGCTACAACACCGTCACCATCGGAGCCCGCGCATCGGCCCATGCCAATATCCCCAAGTCGATCTTCTCCTTCCTCAAAGAGGGTATCTCCAACCAGGACTATGACCTCTCGGGTATGGGGGCCACGGGTATGGCCTATGCCGAAATCGCCCTCGGCCACAGCCATCGCATCACCGACGAGTGGCGCGTGGGTGCCAATGTCAAGTTCCTCGTGGGCATCGCCGGCATGGACCTCGATCTGACCACCGCCCACCTCTCGCTCATGGAGAACTCGTGGAACGTGACCACCAATGCCCGCATCCACGCTTCCATCAAGGGTATGCAGTACAAGATGGACCACAACTCGCACACCGGTCTCGACTATGTCGACGGCCTCGACGGCAGCTTCTCCGCTCCCAACGGTTTCGGCATGGGATTTGACCTCGGTGCCGTCTATACCCCGAAGATGCTCCCCGACTGGCAGTTCTCCCTCGCCGTGAATGACCTCGGTTTCATCAACTGGCAGAACGACATCCTCGCCTCGACCAACGGCGACAAGACCTTCCGCACCGACGCTTACACCTTCAATCCCGATGACAACGCCCCCAACTCGTTCAAGAACGAGTGGAAGGAGATGCGCAATCAGCTCGAAAGCATCTATCAGCTCGAATCGGACGGCAACGTAGGCAACCACATGCAGCCCCTCAACGCCACATTCCACGTCGGCGCCCGCTACACTCTTCCCTACTACCGCCCCCTCAAATTCGGCCTCTTGAACACCACCCGCATAGCAGGCAAGTTCACATGGACCGACTTCCGCCTCTCGGCCAACGTCGCTCCCTGCAAGGTCTTCTCGGCAGGTGTCAACCTCTCGGCCGGTAACCTCGGCTGCGGCTTCGGCTGGATCGCCAATCTCCACGCTCCCGGCTTCAACCTCTTCCTTGCCCAGGACCACACATTCAGCAAGCTTGCCAAGCAGGGCATACCCCTCTCGCGCAACGCATCGTTCACCCTCGGCATGAATGTCCTTCTGAGCAAGTAACTCACGGACAACAACTTTGACGGAGGCTCCTGCACGGTCAAACGACCGTAGCGGGGGCCTTTGTCATATACATTTACGAAATTGAAAAATGCGTTAATTTTAAGTTAACACAAAATTATATAGATAAAATTAACACACTTTTTTCACACTATCTTTGTTGCAATTCATATCTTTGTATGTTAATTCTGACAGGTATATCCCAACCCGATTATCAACGTAACAAACAACATAACTTTTTATCATAATGAGCGAATCCGTCAACATCCGCGAACTCAACGAGCTCGTCGGTGCCAAGAGCGACTTCATCCAGCTCGTGACCCGAGGTATGGACCAGACCATCGTGGGTCAGAAACACCTCGTGGAATCACTTCTCATCGCCCTCCTCTCCAACGGCCATGTGCTCCTCGAAGGTGTCCCCGGTCTCGCCAAGACCCTCGCCATCAAGACCCTCGCGCAGGTGATTGATGCCAAGTACAGCCGAATCCAGTTCACCCCCGACCTCCTCCCCGCCGATGTCATCGGTACGATGATCTATTCGATACAGAAGGAGCAGTTCCAGATAAAGAAGGGCCCGATCTTCGCCAACTTCGTCCTCGCCGACGAGATCAACCGTGCCCCCGCCAAGGTCCAGAGCGCCCTGCTCGAAGCCATGCAGGAGCGCCAGGTGACTATCGGTGACACCACCTTCCCCCTCGACGAGCCCTTCCTCGTGATGGCTACCCAGAACCCTATCGAGCAGGAGGGTACCTATCCTCTGCCCGAGGCACAGGTCGACCGTTTCCTCCTCAAAGTCATCATCGGCTACCCCTCGAAGGAGGAGGAGCAGCTCATCATCCGCCAGAACATCACCGGCCGTCGTACTGAGGTCAAGCCCCTCCTCCGTCCCGAGGAGATCACCGAGGTACAGAAGATCGTCAGCTCCATCTATCTCGACGAGAAGCTCGAGCGCTACATCGTCGACATCGTGTACGCCACCCGTACCCCTGCCGAGTTCGGCCTCAAAGACCTCGAAAGCATGATCGGTTTCGGCGCATCGCCCCGTGCATCCATCGGCCTTGCCAAGGCCTCCCGCGCCTATGCATTCCTCCGTGGCCGCGGCTATGTCGTTCCCGAGGATGTACGCGCCGTCTGCCACGACGTACTCCGCCACCGCATCGGTCTCACCTACGAGGCCGAGGCCAACAACATCACCACCGACGAGATCATCTCCGAGATTCTCGACAAGGTCGAGGTGCCTTGACCTCAATCCCGTTCTTCTCTCTTCTCACGACTAACCCTGTACCCCTCACCCCGCAGCATCATAAATGGAAGCCAACGAACTACTCAGAAAGGTCCGTAAAATCGACATCAAGACCCGCGGACTGTCGCAGAACATCTTTGCAGGCGAGTATCACACCGCCTTCAAGGGTCGCGGCATGACCTTCTCGGAGGTGCGCGAGTATCAGTACGGCGACGACGTCCGCGACATCGACTGGAATGTCACCGCCCGACACAACCGCCCCTACATCAAGGTCTACGAGGAAGAGCGCGAACTCACGGTGATGCTCCTTGTTGATGTCTCCCGCTCGCGCCTCTTCGGGGCTGTGGGCGAGGAGAAACGAGAGATGATAGCCGAGATTGCGGCCACACTGGAATACTCGGCCATCACCAACAACGACAAGATCGGTGTACTCTTCTTCTCGGACAAGGTCGAGAAGTTCATACCCCCGAAGAAGGGCAAGAAACATATCCTCCTCATCATCCGCGAGCTGCTCGACTTCACCCCCGAGAATCAAGGTACAGACATAGGCGTGGCCCTGCGCTATCTGACAGACGCATTGAAGAAGCGAGCCACAACCTTCCTCATCTCGGACTTCATAGACTCGCACGACTATACCCGTCAGCTCCAAGTGGCGTGCAACAAACACGATGTCATTGCCATCCAGGTCTACGACAAGCGTGATACGTCGCTCCCCGACGTAGGTCTGATGCGTGTGGCCGATCTCGAAACCGGGGCTACCCGATGGATAGACACCTCGCTCAAATCCACCCGCCAGGCCTATGGAAAATGGTGGTACGGACGCCAGCAGGCGATGACCGAGACCCTGCGCAAGAGCCGCGTGGACTTCGCTTCCGTGGCCACCGATGAAGACTTCGCCAAGGCCCTCATGGCCCTGTTCAAAAACCGTGGTGTAAGATGAAATCACTCCTTAGACATATTCCCGTCCTCCTCATTCTCCTCGCCTCGCTGACAGGCTCCTCTGCCGCGGCTGCCCCGAAGGTCAATCTTTCGGTCAGCCTCGACTCGGTCTATGTGCTCATGGGTAAGGCAACCCCGCTGCACATCAAGCTCGACGCACCCGCCGACGCGGGTGGCTATCTCGCCATCCCATCCGACTCGATGTGCGGC
>CAMWXQ010000136.1 GCA_947178235.1 uncultured Muribaculaceae bacterium | reverse complement strand
CCTCACGACATACGAGAATGTCAACGGCGTGTGGAACGGCCGTATCATGAATATGTTCTCCCAGCCCCTGCGCAACAAGAAGTGGACATTCTCGAACCACATCTTCGTCAACGGCAGCCGCTCGGTAGGTTACAACAACGGTGTCTACAACGCCGCACTCAACTTCAACATCTCCGAGAACCCGAGCATCGCATTCCGACCCGACAACTTCGAGTTCGAACTCCGTCCCAGCTACTCCTTGCAGACCACCCACAACACCGTGCAGAGCAATGCCAATCAGATTGTCCACAGATATGGCGGCAACGGATATGTCACCTACTACACCCCCTGGGGTCTGACACTCCAGACAGACATCCGCTACACGGCCACACAGGGTTATGCAAAGGGCTACGACACCAAGACCTGGCTCTGGAACGCGACCATCTCCCAGCAGTTCCTTCGCAACCGCTCGCTCACCCTCTCGGTCAAGGTGTATGACATCCTCAATCAGCGCAACTCCATCCGCCGCAGCGTAAGCGCAAACTACATTGACGATACCTCGTACAACTCGCTCACACGCTACGGTATGGTGACACTCAGCTGGAAATTCAACTCGTTCGGCAAGGGGAATACCCCGACTGTCACCGGCGGCGACAACTTCCGCAGAGGCGGCATGGGCGGTCCCGGTGGCCGCGGCCCGAGGTAATCATCCACAGCCTCAGATTCACAAAACAAGATAAAAGTTAGGTTAATTGTTCAAACAGGTCCCCCGGCCGACGTGATGTCGTCCGGGGGACCGCCTTTCTGTGGATATGTATGCGTCGTCGTATTAGTCTTGTTTCTGTACCTCGGTGGCTGTGGTCTGTGAGACCTGTGCCGAAGCCATCTTACGGACACGCTTGCGCTTGCCGAGGTTGGTGATGACCATGCCCACGATGATGATTGCCATGGCCACGACCTGTATCCATTTGAGCTTGTCGAGCCCCATCAGCACTGCCGAGATAGTGGCGAATGCGGGGAGCAGGTACTGGTAGAGCGATACGAGCTCTGAACCGATATGCTTGACCGCGGGCTGAACGAGGAAGTAGGCGATGAAAGTCGGGCAGAAGAGGATGAAGGCAATCTCAACCCAGGGTACCCAGTGGGTCGTGTGGAGGATAGGCTCGTTCTGCATCCCCGGGACAAGGAATAGCGCGGGGACGGCGGCGAAAAGGAACACCCAGCGGAGCATCGTGACGGGACGATATGTATGGGTCGGCTTTTCGAGAATCACGAGATAGAATGCGTAGCAGATGGTTGAGGCCACGGCGAGAAGGTCGCCGAGCAGATTGTCTGAACCATTGTGACCCGAGGCGCCGACGAGAATGACGGTCACGGCACCCGCCATCGAAATCAACACTCCGAGATACTCTTCGAGGCCCGGACGGCGGTGCTGGAAGAGGACACCCATCAGAATCACGAACACAGGGGGCAGGGTCATGATGATCGAGATGTCGATCGGGTTGCCGTACCGCAGCGAGGTGACAAACAGATAGATGAAACCGAAGAGGCCAATGAAGCCTCCGAGAACAAGTTTAAGCCAGTCCTGGCGGGCGATACGGTCACACTTCACGAACATCGAGGCGAGCCACATCAGCACACAGCCGCCGATGAGGCGCACCGCCGTGATGCCGTCGGCCGTCATCCAGTCCGGAATCAGTGCCTTGGTGGCCGAGACGTTCACGCCCCAGAAAATGGTTGATACGAGGATACAGCCGTTGCCGATCAAGAAATTCGACATGGCTGACGGCTGTGACAGAGGCGTCTTGACCGCCCCCGACGACTTTGTTGACTTGACGCTGCCCGTAGGCGAGCTTATATCTGATGAATTCTTTTGTGGTTCCATAACATTCATTAAACATCCCTCTACGCTCCAATGTTCAACGTCGGCAAAACGAAATTGCACGTCGAATCCTTCCATGGAGAGATGGAATTTTGTAATTTTGCAGAAACTAATATGTGTATTCCTATTCCCCCAATGAAACGCCTACTACTCTATATATCATTGACAATGGTTGCGATGCTCTGTGCGACATCGTGCGGCAGCGACGCAGCCCGTAAACTCGAAACCGCTTCGCGTCTGGTCGGCGAAAGGCCAGACAGTGCATATCTGATGCTGCGGAATATCGACTATTATGACTTGGGCACAGATTCTTTGCGGGCAAAATATGTGTATACGCGTGCCATCGCCAACGTACGCGTCGGACGCTCGCTCATCACCGATACACTTCTGAACGACGCTGCCTCGTACTATATCTCGGTCGGCGACACGGCCAAATGGATCGTCTCCATGCAGTTGCTTTCGGGGTACGATCTGTTCCGAGGCAACACGGAGGAAGCCATCGATCGGCTCGAAACCATCAAGTCCACCACCATTAACCCCGGGCTGCTTTGGGACACATATATACACCTCCTCGATGCCTCAATCCGCGGACAATATTACCCCGAGGCATACGGATATGCCGACTGGTTGCTGAGACATACCGATAGGCCCGAACAGATTCTGAAATTCTCGACGGCCAAGGCAGCTACACAATACTGGCAGGGGAACCACAAACGCGCCGTCGAGATAATGGACAGCGTGATTGGCACAGGTATCGTGGAGAAGGTCGACGAGGGTGTCGCGAAAGAATTTTACTGCGAGTATGCCGAATTTCTCGACGGCAACGGACAATCACCCGAAGCCATTGCCGTTCTGAACCGCATTTACCCCGAAGGTGTGCAGGGCGATGATGCGGATAAGATTTACAGAAAACTTTCAATGGCCCAGTATCATGCCAATTCGGGCCATCCCGAGTTGGCGAAAGCCCTCCTGGACGGTATAAATCTCGATGGAACACAATCCTATTTCGAGATGTACTCGGCCATTGCGATGCTCCGCGCCGCTGTGGATTACAAGCTTACAGGGAAGTTCCCGACCGATCTCATGCACAAGGTTGCCAAAAACATGGACAACAACCATCGTCTTTCGCAATTCAACCAGCAGACCGCGATGGAGTCGGTAATCGAACTCAGCGATGACAATTACAGGCTCGTCATGCAGAGACAACGTCTGTGGCTGTTGATTTCGGGGATTTTGCTCCTGTCGGTAGTCAGCGGTGTCGTAGTTTACATTTTGCTGAGCAGACGCAAACGCAGAATGGTCGAGGCCGAGGAACGAGCCGAGACCCTCGAAATGATGGTGAAAGAATACAGGGAGGCAAAAGAGGCTGACGGCGTCTCGGACACCGACAAGCTGAAAGCTACCCTGCTGCGCCATATAGGTATCTTCAAGGCCTTCGCAGGTACACCTAACCAACAGAGCCGCGAGGCACTCAAACGGATTTCGAATATCGGCAACAAGGATAGTCAGTCGGACTCACTCGTCGACTGGCCTGACTTCTTCTCACTGGTCGACAACCTCTATGATGGATTCTACACCAAACTGCTCGCGGACTACCCGGACACCTTCAATCCCAAGGAACTCCAAATCATCGTACTGCTGAAAGCCGACTTCTCCACAAAGGAAATCAGCGTGCTTACCGAACAGTCTTCGGCCACAATCTATACGCGCAAATCTGTCATCCGCAAGAAGGTCGGAGCGCCCGAAAACGGGGACATCATCGCCGAAATCGACAAGAAGATTCAGACTGTCTAAGCTCATTTAGATCCAGAAGGGCTCCATTTAGATTTACACAGACAAATACCACTGAAAACCAATGTGTTATACATTGGTTTTTTAGACAATTTATATGCTTGTTTAGTGGGCTGAAACCACATTTTGAGGCTAACTTTGCATCGTCGGAACAACCCTGTGCCGGCTTCGCAGGCAAACAATAACCCTCAAAAAATACAAGCATCATGAGACTCATTTCAACTTTCATCATCGGCGCTTCAATCTCACTCGCCACAGCAGCACAGACCGCCGTCAACGAGACGGACAGTGTCACCTACACTCTCGGCGAGGTCGTGGTCCGCGCCAATCCCCGTGTGACTTCGCTCCGGGGCGACGCACTCGTCACGCGAGTTGCGGGCACTCAGCTCGAACACGCTGGGACCGCCAACGACGTACTCGGGCAGGTGCCGATGGTTCTCGGATCCGACGGCAACTTCGAGGTGTTCGGGAAAGGCTCCCCCGCGATATATGTCAATGGCCGCCGCCTCCAAGATCTCTCTGAACTCGCGCGTATCAGCTCGGCCAATATCAAGAATGTGCAGGTCTTGACCAATCCGGGTGCAAAATACGACGCCTCGGTCAAGTCCGTCATCAACATCACTCTCAAAGCTCCGCAGGGCGAAGGACTCAGCGGTCTCGTGCGCGCCCAGGGTGCGGTACAGAAGTACGGCCGCACTATGGATCAGCTCAATATCCAGTACCGCACCGGTGGCCTCGACCTGTTCGGAAACTTCGGATACATGGGGGGCAAGCATGAGGACAAGAACAGATTCGATATGCTCACACGCTCATCGGTGGTGTGGAACCAGCTCATGGAACAGAGCGGCCACGCGAAGATCCATGATTTCTACGCCAAGGCGGGTTTCTCTTACAACCTCAATCAGCGGCACTCTTTCGGAGCGTACTACTCCAACGGAATCAAAAAGACCGATGCCCGCTACTCGGGTCTGAGCAAGATTCTGACCGACGGAGCTTTCTACGACGCATTGGCGGTCGGGATCAGGGAGAACGGCGAGGTAGTCCCGAAGCATCACGCGAACCTCTACTACAACGGTATGGC
>CAMWXQ010000135.1 GCA_947178235.1 uncultured Muribaculaceae bacterium | reverse complement strand
GTCGTGTACGAGGCCAAGGTTGTCTATGCCGCCGACCTCACCGCCGCCAACAACGCTACCGAGCAGATCCTCGTTGCTCCCCAGGGTTCGAACCTCCCCGCTCCCACCGATCTGAAGGCTGAGAAGGCCGCCAACGGTGTGAAGCTCACCTGGACCGAGCCCAACCTCACCTACGCTCCCTCTGTCACCGAGGACTTCGAGAACGCCGAGTCGTTCGCACAGACCTATGGCGACTGGACCTTCGTCGACGGCGATGACTCGCCCGTCGGTGGCTTCCAGGACAGCGACATCCCCGGTATCACCCCCGGTACCTCCAAGCTTGCATTCTTCGTCTTCGATGCAGCTGACGAGGGCGTTGTAGGCCAGTTCGCCCAGAGCTTCCAGGCTCACTCTGGCAACAAGTACCTCGCAGGTATGTTCCGTATGGACGACGGCACCGTCGACGACTGGATGATCTCGCCCGCACTCAGCGGCGCAGCCCAGACCATCTCGTTCTTCGCCAAGAGCTACTCCGACCAGTATCCCGACGCATTCGAGGTATGGTACTCGACCGGCTCGCTCGTTCCCGCCGACTTCGTGAAGGTTGTTGATAAGACCGTCGCCCCCAAGGATTGGACCGAGTACAGCGCCAACCTCCCCGAGGGCGCCAAGCACTTCGCTATCCGCTCCTGCGCTACCAGCTCGTTCATGTTCATGGTTGACGACGTGACCTATGCTCCCGAGGGCGCAGGCGAACTCACCCTCGTAGGCTATGACGTTTACCGCAACGGTGCCAAGATCAACACCGCCACCGTCGAGGAGACCACCTTCACCGACGCCGAGGGCACTGAGGGTGCAATCTACAACGTGGTTGCAATCTTCACCATCGGCAAGTCGGCTCCCTCCGCATCGGTGACCTACACCGACTACTCGGGTCTCGCTGAGCTCGAAGCAGGCGTGAAGATCGCTGCCGCCAACGGTGTCATCACCGTCACCGGCGCCGAGGGCCTCATGGTATCGGTTGTCGCTGTCGACGGCAAGCTCCTTTACAACGCTGAGGGCGACGCCACCGTAGCTGTCCTCCCCGGCGTATACGTAGTGAAGGCCGGCGAGAAGGTCGCCAAGGTACTCGTGAAGTAATCCGCGACCAACATCACGCAATCAGACCGTAAAGATCTGAAATAATCCCTCCCGGGGGTGACGGAACCGCTCCGTCACCCCCGGGTTGTATTTTTTAGTCCCGCGAGGGGGATGGATTCGCGTTTTTTTAGTAATTTTGCACCCAAATATACCTCAATCGAGACAATGAAACAGAAATGCTACAAGGGGTTGACCTTCATCCCCTATATCGAGAGCGAGCGCATCCGCGAGCGCGTCGCCGAGCTCGGCGGGGAGATCACCTCGCGCTTCGAGGGGAAGAATCCCCTGCTGATCTGCGTGCTCAACGGCGCAGCACCCTTTGCACTCGACCTCTTCCGCGCCATCGACACCGACGCCGAGATCGCCTTTGTCCGCCTCAAAAGCTATGAGGGGATGGAGTCGTCGGGCAAGGTGAAGGAGGTCCTGGGCCTCACCGACTCCATCAAGGGGCGCGACGTAATCATCGTCGAGGACATCATCGACACGGGCCGCACGATGCACAAGCTGATGGCCGATCTGTCCGAGATGGAGCCTGCGTCGCTCTCGGTGGCCACGCTGCTCTTCAAGCCCGAGGCACTCAAGTGCCCCGAGGTGAAGCCCGACTATGTGGGCTTCGAGATCCCCGTGAAGTTCATCATCGGCTATGGCCTCGACATCGACGGCCTCGCCAGGAATCTCAGGGATATTTATGTGCTCAAAGATGAGAGCCATCAGTGAAGAATTTTGAATTTTGAATTTGGAATTTTGGGTGGATAGCCATTATAGCTATAATAGCTGATATAGCTATTGTAGAATCAAAATTCAAAATTCCAAATTCCCCCATTCGCATAGTAACTACACGTTTCAGATGTTCAATCTTGTAATTTTCGGTGGGCCCGGCTCAGGCAAGGGTACCCAGAGCGAGAAGCTCATAGACCGCTACGGTCTCACTCACATCAGCACCGGCCAGGTTCTCCGCGACGAGATCAAGGCCGGGACCGAACTCGGAAAGATTGCCGCAACATACATCGACCACGGCCAACTGATCCCGGACCAGCTGATGGTCCGCATCCTGGCCGATGAGATCGACCGCCTCAAAGGGGATTCGGCCGGATTCATCTTCGACGGCTTCCCCCGCACCATAAACCAGGCCGAGAGGCTGACCGAGATGCTGGCCGAGCGCGGTACCAAGGTCGACGCCGTCGTGGGTCTCGAAGTCCCCGACGAGGAGCTGACCGCCCGCCTCATCGAACGCGGCAAGGTCTCGGGACGCGCCGACGACAACGCCGAGACCATCGGCCGTCGCCTCGAAGTGTATCACGATACAACCTCGCCCCTGCGCGACCACTATATCGACAAAGGGCTATACCACGCCATCCCCGGCCTCGGGACGATAGACGAAATCTTCGAAACCATCAAATCTGAAATCGAGTCATGCCCGAACCCTCCTATACCCAATGCATGACCGAGCTCGAAGAGATCCTGCGCAAGATGCAGGGGGACGAGTGTGACATCGACCACCTCGCCGCCTACACCCGCCGCGCCGCCGAGCTGCTGACCCTCTGCCGCTCGCGCCTCACGGCCACCGAGCAGGAATTACAGGCAGTCCTCGCCTCGAGCCACCCGCACCAACAATAAACTTCTTTCAACTTTCAACTTTCAACTCCAAATGCGTATCCTCCCTCTGGCTGCCGTGGCCTTCACGGCGGCTGCCGCCGGCGTCGCCGCCTCGTGCAGCCACTCGGATGCAGAGCATCTCGCAAGCATCAACACCGCCTACATGGACACCACCGTCGCCCCGGGCACCGACTTCTACGCCTATATGAACAATGGCTGGATGGCGGCTCACCCCCTCACCGACGAGTTTGCCCGCTATGGCCAGTTCAATATCCTCAATGACTCGTCGGAGGCCCGCGTGCGCGCCCTCGTCGAGGGACTCGGCGCCACCAATCCCGAGAAGGGCACCGTGGCATACAAGGTCTGGACCGTCTACTCGCAGGCCATGGACACCGTCCGCCGCGACAAGGAGGGTGCAGCCCCGATCCTCGCCGACCTCAAACGGATCGAGGAGACCCCGCACGAGGGGATGAATGACCTCTTCATGTGGATGCACGGCAACTATGCAAGCCCCTTCTTCTCGGCCGGCCCGATGGAGGATATGGCCAACTCGGATGTCTACGCCATGTATATCGGTGGCGGAGGCATGGGCATGGGTGACCGTGACTACTATCTGAAAAACGACGAGCGCAACACCGCCGTCCGCAACGCATACAAGACCCTCATAGCCTCGCAGATGAAGAATGCGGGCTACTCGGAGGCCGACGCCGCCCGAATCGTGGCCAATGTCATGAAGGTGGAGACGGCTCTGGCCGACTCGGCGTTCACCCGCGAGGAGAGCCGCGACCTGGCCCGTATGCACAACCGCCGCTCCATAGCCCAGGTCAAGGAGATGTATCCCAACATCGACTGGGACAACTTCTTCGTGAAGACCATGGGCATCGAGACCCCCGACACCCTCATCGTGACCGAGCTGAAGAGCGTCGGCCGCGCCAATCAGCTCATGGGCTCGCTCAGCGACCGCGAGGTGAAGGATTACTATCTCTGGAAGTACGTCGCCCAGGCCGCTCCCTATCTGAGCTCGGCGTTCACCGACGCATCCTTCGAGTATGCAAAGGTCAAGAGCGGTGTCAAGGAGCAGCGCCCCCTGTGGAAGCGTGCGCTCGGCGCCACCGAGGGTGCGCTCGGCGAGGCTGTCGGCGAACTCTATGTCGAGAAGTATTTCCCCCAGAGCTCGAAGGAGTACATGGTGGGGCTCGTCGAGAACCTGCGCACAGCCCTCGGCAAGCATATCGACAACCTCGACTGGATGTCCGACACCACCAAGGCCAAGGCTCACGAGAAGCTCGCCGCCTTCACCGTGAAGATCGGCTACCCCGACAAGTGGAAGGACTATACCTCGATGGAACTCGACCCCGCCAAGAGCTACTATGACAATATGCACGAGGTTTCGATGTGGCATCAGCGCGACCTGTACTCGAAGTGGGGCAAGCCTGTCGACCGCACCGAGTGGGGCATGACACCCCAGACGGTCAATGCCTACTACAACCCGATGGCAAACGAGATCGTCTTCCCCGCCGCTATCCTCCAGGCTCCCTTCTTCGACCCCAACGCCTCTGACGCCGAGAACTATGGCGGCATCGGCGTAGTCATCGGCCATGAGATGACCCACGGATTCGACGACCAGGGCCGCCTCTTCGACGCCAAGGGCAATATGACCAACTGGTGGACCGACGAGGATGCCGCCCGCTTCGCCGAGAAGGCCCAGGGTCTCGTGGCCCAGTTCAACGAGGTCGAGGTTCTGCCTGGCGTCTATGCCAACGGCCAGTACACTCTCGGCGAGAATATCGCCGACCAGGGCGGCCTCCGTGTGGCCATGACCGCCTTCCTCGACTCGCAGGCCAAGAAGGGTGTGGATGTCAACTCGCCCGAGGCCAACATCGACGGCTTCACACCGATGCAGGTATTCTACATGAACTATGCCAACCTGTGGGCCAACAATATCCGCGACGAGGAGATCAACTCGCTCACCCAGGGCGACGTGCACTCGCTCGGGCGCAACCGCGTGAATGTGACGCTGCGCAACATCGCTCC
>CAMWXQ010000134.1 GCA_947178235.1 uncultured Muribaculaceae bacterium | reverse complement strand
TACCTACACCGGTCGGCCCGAGGAAGAGGAATGTACCGATGGGCTTCGAAGGGTCTTTGAGACCGATGCGGTTACGCTGGATCGCCTTCACGACCTTGTCGATGGCACCATCCTGGCCGATGATGATGTTTTTGAGGCTCGGCCCCATCTCTTTGAGGCGTTTACCCTCGGCCTGTGCTATGCGCTGGACGGGGACGCCGGTCATCATCGCCACGACCTCCGCGACCTTTTCCTCGTCGACAGTCTCGCGCATGGTGGCGAGCTGCTTGCGCCACTCGGCGGTGGCGGTTTCGAGACGTGCTTTCAGTTCCTGCTCGCGGTCGCGGTAGGATGCAGCCTTCTCGAAGTTCTGAGCCTGGGCTGCGCGGAGCTTCTCGGCCCCGGCCTCGGCAATCTCCTTTTCGAGTTCCTCGATGGCGGCGGGTACGGCGATATTGGTCACATGGATGCGGCTGCCCGCCTCGTCCATGGCGTCGATCGCCTTGTCGGGGAAGTTGCGGTCCGAGACATAGCGCTGGGTCAGCGAGACACAGGCATCGAGAGCCTCGGGGGTATAGGTGACATTATGATGCTCCTCATACTTATCCTTGATGTTGTCGAGTATGATGCGTGTCTCCTCGGCCGAGGTGGGCTCAACCATAACCTTTTGGAAACGGCGTTCGAGGGCGCCGTCATTCTCGATATTCTTGCGGTACTCGTCGAGGGTAGTCGCGCCGATGCACTGGATCTCGCCGCGAGCGAGAGCCGGTTTCAGCAGGTTGGCGGCATCCATCGACCCCGCGGCGTTGCCCGCACCGACGATAGTGTGCAACTCGTCTATGAAGAGGATGATGTTGCGGTTCTTTGCGAGCTCGTCGAGGATAGCCTTGACGCGCTCCTCGAACTGTCCGCGATACTTGGTGCCCGCCACGAGGGATGCCATGTCGAGCGAGATCAAGCGCTTGTCAAAGAGGATACGCGAGACCTTGCGGCGCACGATGCGGAGGGCGAGACCCTCGACGATGGCACTCTTGCCCACGCCCGGCTCACCGATGAGCACGGGGTTGTTCTTCTTGCGGCGGCTCAGAATCTGCGCCAGACGCTCGATTTCGACATCGCGGCCAACGACAGGGTCGAGACGCCCCTCCTCGGCGGCGAGGGTCATGTCATAGCCGAACTTGTCGAGGGCGGGGGTGTCTCCCGCTCCGCGACGGCCTCCCTGCGCTGGTTTGGACTTGGGTGCTTCCTGGGCACCCTGCTTGCCGGCCGAGGGATATTCATTCCCCTCCTCGTCCTCGTCGTCGCCGTTGCCGAATACGGCGTCGGCGGTCGGGGTACCGTTTTTCAGAATCTGCGAGAGTGCTGCATACGATACACCGGCACGGCGGAACGGCTCCATCGCGTCGGAGTTCTGCGCGTCGGAGTTGTGGAAGATAGCCATGAGCAGATGTATGTCGTCCACAATCTGTGAGCGGAGCATACGGGCTTCGAGCACACTTAGTTTCACGATGCGGGCCGAGAGATCGCTCATGTTGATGTCGTCGGGCTGCATCGGCTGGCCACCGGTCTCGGAGGCCATGGAGAGGAGAGAGTTGGTGAGGCCTGCAAGGAGCTGGTCGGCGTCAGTGTTGCGCGCGGCCCTCCCCACTATGCGGCGGGGCTCACCGTCCGTATCGCGGAGCATCGAGAGCAACAGGTGTTCGGGGAGGACATAGCGGCTGTTGTAGCGCGACGCCTCGACACGCGAGTTGCGGATGATGTCTTTGAATTTCTGTGAGTATGTTGTTTCCATATATTCTTGTTGCAGTAGGCACAAAGATACAACAAAAATTGTGCCAAACCCTCGCCGACGGGCTTAAAAAGTCTAAAAACCGAGGTTTTTAACTCACTTGGCGGTCTTGACTGAGCCACCGCTGTCGCGTGAGACCTTCAATTCGGTTGCTGTGAACTGCTTGGCATTTATGGAGCCGCCCGAATCAGCATGGAGTTTAGCTACTCGTGCCGTACCCTGGACTGTCATCGAGGCACCGGAGTCGGCCTCGGCCTTCAAGGTATCGGCCACGATCCCCGAAACTGTCATGTCGCTGCCAGAGTTGACTTCGAGGCTGACGTTTGTGGCCTTTATCTGACCGAACTTTGCATCGGCTCCCGACGATGTCTCGGCCTCGAACTTGGCACACTCTACATAGGCCATTTTGAGATCCGCACCCGAGTTGGATTCCATCTCGACCGTGGTACCTTTGGGGTAGACGAGGCGGGCGGTACATGTGAGCGAACTGCCCGAGTTGGCCTCGAAGTTTTTGATGATCGGAGCGGTGACGACGGCTGTCACAGTAGCCTTGTGCGTACGACGGAATTTGTGGACAAACTCGTCGTTCTTGACGGAAAGGGTGAGGGTACCCTTCACGCTCTTGACCTCTATATAAGGCATGATCTCTTCGGGGGCCGTGACCTTGACGGTTGCTTTGGTGGCGGCGTGGTCATACACATACGTTGTATTGATGCCGCAGCATATTTCGAGGCCGCTGCCGGGCTTGGAGATCTCGAAGGTCTTGGTGAGGTCCCGGGCCGAAACGCCGACGGCCATGAGAAGCATGAGGGGTAGGAGAATTGATCTGAATCTTTTCATTGTGATGGATGTTTTGGTTGTCGTTGTTTTTCATATCTGACGCATCGCGTCGGCGAAAAGTTACACGACAGGGACAGATTTTCTGAAAATTCGGTCGACGATGGCCGCGAGGGCGCCGTCGCCGGTGACGTTGCACGCGGTCCCGAACGAGTCCATGGCTATGTAGAGCGCAATCATGAGGGCCACGGCCTGCTCGTCGAACCCGAGGATTGATTGGAGTATCCCGAGCGAGGCCATGATCGCACCGCCGGGAATACCCGGGGCGGCAATCATCGTGATACCGAGCATACCGATGAAGTGCATGAAGAGACCCGTCCCATGTGCGTCACCGTGCATGATCATGATGGCGAGGGCACATGCCACGATTTTCAGTGTTGACCCGCTCAGATGGATGGTTGCGCAGAGCGGCACGGTGAACCCCGCGATGTCCTCGCGCACACCCATCTTGATTGTCTGCCTCAGCGTCACGGGGATTGTCGCGGCGGAGGACTGCGTGCCGAGAGCCGTGAAGTATGCGGGCATCATCGTCCAAAGCATCTTCAGCGGATTGCGACCCTGGAACAGACCGGCGATGATGTACTGGATCAGCAGGAGCAGGATGTGGAGGATGAAGATGACAACAATAATCTTAGCGAAGCACTTCAAGACCGCGGCGACCTCGCCTGTGACGGTCATGTCGAGGAAGATGCCGAAGATATAAACAGGCAGCAGCGGAATGATCGCTTTCTGAATGGTCTTAGAGACAATGTCGCGCAGCTCGCTGAATCCGTTGCGCAGCCCCTGCCTGTCCGAGAAGGCTATGCCGAGGCCGAGCATGAAGGAGAGCACGAGAGCGGTCATCACCGTCATCAGAGGGGGCATATCTATCGTGAACCACGGGGCGATCGCCTGAGCCCCCTCGGCTTCGCGCAAGGCCAGGCCCTCCTCGCCCGAAATCAGCATCGGGAAGGTCCACGAGCAGGTGTAATAGCTCATGAGACCCGCGAAGAAGGTGAAGACATATGCAAGGAGGGCCGTCACCACGAGGAGCTTGCCCGCCCTCACACCGATGTCGGCGATTGCGGGTGTCACGAAGCCGACGATGATGAGCGGAATCATGAATCCGAGGAACTGCGAGAAGATGGCATTGAACGTAGCCATCGCCTCGGCACACCACATCGGGGCGACGAGGCCGAGGAGGATGCCCGCGGCTATCGCCACGAGTATCTGCACGAGGAGTGCGGGGCGGCGCAACTTGATCATCTCCACAATGCCGAAGATGCGTCCGACGGCATACGCCAGTCGCCGCGGGGTGAGAGACATACCGAGCCGACCTTGGGGCCGTCGGGGAGACACGAGCGCTTGAACTGCTGCTGGAAGAATCGGCGCATGAAGACGTCGAGCCACTTGCGCAGCGTAGCGTCGTCATACTCATCCTTGCCGAAGGCGTGGCGCGCAAGCCACAGCATCCGCTCGGGCGGGAATCCGTAGCGGAGCATATAATAGAGGTAGAAGTCGTGGAGCTCATACGGGCCCACGAGGTCTTCGGTTTTCTGTAAGATCTCGCCATCCTTAGCCGCGGGGAGCAGCTCGGGGCTGATGGGGGTGTCGACGATGTCGAGCAGGAGGCGGCGCGTCTCACTCCCCTCGGGATGCGTGACGGCGACATGGTGCACGAGATGTTTTACGAGCGTCTTGGGAACGCCGGCATTGACGCCGTACATCGACATATGGTCGCCGTTGTATGTGGCCCATCCGAGGGCGAGCTCCGAGAGGTCGCCCGTGCCGAGGACGATGCCACCGAGTTTGTTGGCGACATCCATCAGTATCTGTGTGCGCTCACGCGCCTGTCCGTTCTCGTATGTGACGTCGTGGTTGTCGGGATCCTGTCCGATATCCTCGAAGTGGCGCAGGACCGAGGGACCGATCGGTATCTCCATCGAGGTCACGCCCAACTCGCGCATGAGGTCGACGGCATTGTCGTGGGTGCGCGAGGTTGTGCCGAAGCCCGGCATGGTGATGCCGACGATGCCCGTGCGCGGGAGGCCGAGGCGGTCGAAGGCCTTCACGGCCACGAGCAGGGCGAGCGTCGAGTCGCGGCCGCCAGCGATACCGCCGCCGAGTGTTTTGCAGCCGATAGCGCTTAGGCGCTTGGCGAGCCCCGCGGCCTGGATGTT
>CAMWXQ010000133.1 GCA_947178235.1 uncultured Muribaculaceae bacterium | reverse complement strand
CCCGATCTTGATGATTACGGGTGATGGGGCATATCTGGGTATGCGCCGTCGGTCAGGTCGCATTGTGTGAGGAGTATTCTCTCTTGTCGCCGTCAGAGATTTGGGGTTATTGTATCTAAGACATATTGGTTTGTGGTAGATTCCGCCTGTCTCTTTCGACACTGCAAAGATTGCGAATAATTCTTAAACTGCCAAATTTTTAAGTTAAAATTCGACTTTTTGACTAATGTTTAGAACCATACGACCAATAAAACGGGGAGGGGTGACCCGATCGGCCACCCCTCCCGCGGTGTCTTGTTATTGTATGCGATACAATAACCTTAGTGTCTGTAATAGGTGATTTCGCGCCTTTCGAGGGTGTAGCTCGTGTGGGGTCTGTCGCCCGGTTGGGCGGTGTTCCAGATGCTGAGGCGTTCGGTCCAGTTCCCCTCCTCGTCCTCGGTGCGGTAGAGGTTGAATACGGCCGATGTCTCGCCGTCGACGGCCGGGGCCGAGTACTGGCCCACGACCCTGTGGCGCTCGTCGTAGACGATCGTGGCATACTCGGCCATCCCCTCGGTACGCAGGAGGTAGGGCGAGACATGCTCGTAGGAGAGCGTGTCTTTGAGGAATCCCCCGTGCTGGCGGTTGAGGTTGGGGCGGCGGTCCTCCCATCGGGTCATGCGTCCCTCGGCGTCGCGGCGGATACGCTCGTCGCGGCGCGCGACATAGGTCCCGAGCGAGTCGAAGTAGACGGTGGTGACCATCACGTTCTCGGGCATCGTGTCGACCTCGACGGTGACAAAATCGCGGTCGGGGGTGGCCTTGTAGAACGTGGTCGTGCGGACACTCTTCACGCGGCCCGTGAGCTCGTTGAGGCTGAGGTCGGGCGACTCGAAGGTCTCCGCCGTGGCCGGGGGTGCCTCAAACGAAGGGTTGCCCCCGCACCCGGCGCAGAGCGCCAGGAGGGAGGGCAACACTATGGTGGTGAGCAGACGGAGTCTCAGAGCGTTACGCAGCATGGAAGAAGGGAGCTTCGAGCGCATACATGAGGATGCCCGCGATATAGCCCACGAAGGCGATCCATGTGAAGCGGCGGAGGTACCAGCCGAAGCTGATCTTCTCCAAGCCCATCACGACCACGCCGGCGGCCGAGCCGATGATGAGCATCGAGCCACCCACGCCGGCACAGTAGGCGAGGAGCTGCCAGAAGAGGCCGTCCATGGCGAAGTCGCCTGTGGCGGCGATGGGATACATGTCCATGCAGCCGGCCACGAGGGGAACGTTGTCGACGATCGACGATACGACGCCGATGATGCCGGTCACGAGATAGTGGTTGCCGTCCGAGGCCTCGTTGAGCCATGCGCCGAAGGCGGTGAGGACGCCAGTCTCCTGGAGTGTGGCGACGGCCATGAGGATGCCGAGGAAGAAGAGGATGGTGGCCATGTCGATGCGCGACAGGATGGTGGTCACTTTGAGGTGCGAGGTGTCGACCATGAGGAGGCGCTTGTTGCAGCGGTACTCGCTCACGAGCCAGAGGAGGCCGAGCGCAAGGAGGATGCCCATGAAGGGGGGCAGGCCGGTGAGCATACGGAAGATGGGCACGAAGATGAGGCCGCCGACGCCGAGGCAGAGGATGAGCATACGGTCGGGGTTGTTCTCCTCGCCGGGGGCTGCGGCGTCACGCTTGGGGGCGACGAGCTCACCTTTGAGGTAGAGCTGGACGCAGAGGGCGGCGACGACGACGGAGACGATCGAGGGGAGGATGAGCTGGCTCAGTACGCCGCCGGTCGAGATCATGCCGCGGATCCAGAGCATGATGGTGGTGACGTCACCGATGGGCGAGAAGGCGCCGCCGGCATTGGCCGCGATGATGATCATGCCGCCGAAGCACATGCGGTCGTTGGTGTCGGCCACGAGCTTGCGCAGTACCATGATCATGACGATCGAGGTGGTGAGGTTGTCGAGGATGGCCGAGAGGATGAAGGTCATGAAGGTGATGCGCCACAGGAGGGTGCGCTTGCTCTTGGTGGCCAGTGCGTCCTGGACAAAGTAGAAGCCTCCGTTGGCGTCGACGATCTCGACGATGGTCATGGCGCCCATGAGGAAGAAGAGGATCTCGCAGGTGTCACCGAGGTGGTGGAGCAGGCGCGAGGATGTCTCGGCGCCTTCGGGGGCCGCGCCACAGGCATAGATGGTCCAGCAGACCACGCACATGAGCAGCGCCGGCACAGCCTTGTTGATTTTAAGCACGCTTTCCAGGGCGATGCACAGATAGCCCAGGATAAAGAATACTACGATAGCAGTTACCATTGTGTTAGGGGATGATTATAGGATTAAGGATTGATTTTTCATGGGGTTGACGGGGTCTGAAACGTGAGCGATGCCCTCGGGCACCCTCCAAAAACCGTGCAAAGTTCGTAAATAACCCCCAATAATCAAAATTTCGGACACACTATTTATTAAATAGGAGGAACATAGGGCATCCCCGTGTAAAGAAAGGTCCACGGGAGCCCCTTCCGGAGGCTCCCGTGGACGATTGCGGGTGTACGGTTATGTTTCGCGGAG
Organism: uncultured Muribaculaceae bacterium; assembly: GCA_947178235.1. Lineage (GTDB taxonomy): Bacteria > Bacteroidota > Bacteroidia > Bacteroidales > Muribaculaceae > Duncaniella. The sequence goes on along the minus strand of CAMWXQ010000133.1, from coordinate 2,237 downwards.
ATCACTCCCCGGGGCTTATCGGGTCAGGGCAACCTTCTTGCCGTTGACGATATAGATGCCTCGGCCGGGGTTGTAGACGCGACGGCCCAAGAGGTCGTAGATGACAGTCTCGCCGTCGGCGCCGTCGGGTGCGTAGATATTCGGCAGACCTGTCTCGTTGGGACGTATGTCGATGTAGTCGGTGCGGCAGCGCATACTGTTGTGGGTGTAGAATTCGAGGCGGATTTCATCGCCGGGGACGAGCTGGACACCCTGGGTCTCGCGTGTCTCCATCAGATAGTTGTTCTTGGTCGCGGTCCACTCGTCGACTTTCTGCTCGTTGACGTACAGGCCGAACCATGCCTGGCCCGATTTCTCGTCGAAGTAGGCCGAGGTGAGGTCGTAGCCACCTGTGGCTCCATCCCATACGAAGCTCATGTAGCCGGGGCCCTGGTCGCCGACATTGCACGAGTCGTTCGAGGCTGTGATCCATCCGCCGGGGACCTCGTACTCGGGGAAACAGAGGGCGCCGCGGACGGCGTGCTCGACCTCGTTGCGCCCTACGCGGGCATAGCTCACGGGCGAACTGAAACTCCACACCTCGCCGCGGGCCACGCTGCCGTCGGCGCGTGTCGCGTCCACACGCCAGTAGTATGTGGTGCCGAGGCGGAGGTCGCCGGGCTGCCATGAGGTACCCGTGACCTTGACCCCTTCGGCATTGGCGAGCGAGGCCTGGGTGTCGAGATATACGGTGTAGTCCACGGCGTCGAATCCGCCGCGCCATCGCAGGCTGACGGGTATGCAGGGCGATGTCGCGCCCGCGATCTCGCGCAGCTCGGCGCGCTCTTCGCCGTCGAACGGGGTGGGGAAGTGGGCCTCGGCTGCCGCGGTGTCGAAGCGGAAGATGGCCGAGGTCTTGCCGTCATACTTGCCGCCGTTGACCTTGACCTGCCAGTAGTATGTGGTCGAGGGGGCGAGTGTATATGTGGCCGGGTCGCATTGCGCGAGGGCCGTGGGCGATGTGCCGATGCTGAATGTGTAGCCCGTGGCTCCCTCGATGTCCCCGCACCCGAGGCGTGTGCCCGCGGTCACGTCGATGGCTCCGTCGCCGGGGAAGGGTATTATGTCGCTTTCGAGGCCTTCGACACAGCCCATGCGCGACACGAGGCCGGGGACAGAAGACGCGGGGTCGATGGCGAAGTCGTAGGTGTAGTAGCGGTCAGTGTCGAATCCGTCGCTGTTCGGGCTGCGGTCGCCGTTGCAGTTCACGAACTCATTGCCCGAGCTCTTGACAAATCCCCAGTATGTGTCCTCCTCGCCGTAGTCGGCCGAGTACATCTGGCAGAAGGGGTCGCGGACATCCTTGAAGTAGCAGTTCTCGACATTGACCACCGCGCGGGCAAAGAAGCCGATGGCGTAGAGGGTATTGGTCTCGTTGTAGTCGTTGAATATGTGGCCGAGGCCATACCCGATGCGGGGATTGCGCTGGGTGCAGTTGATGAATGCGTTGTGGTGGTACGTCACCCTCTGTTTGCCCACGTCGTCGATATTGCGCGTGCCCGAGCAGCATATCGAGGTCTTGTCGTGGTCGTGGAGCTTGCACCACGACACGGTCATGTAGGAGGATCCGTTGGTGAAGTCGAGCAGGCCGTCGTTGGCGTCGTTCTCGGCCTTCTGGCTCGACAGGTCGCAGTGGTCTACCCAGACATGATGGGTGTTGCGGAAGGCTATGGCGTCGGGGTCGGCCTTGGTGATTTTCAGATTGCGGATGATGATGTTCTGCGAGTTCTTGATGTCGAGGCCGAGGCTGTCGAGATGTGCGCCCGCACCGCCGCCGATGATGGTTTTGTTGCTGGTTACGGTGACGTAGTCATGCTTCTGCTTGGGCTCGACGGTGTAGTCGTAGTGGCCTTTGAGGTCGGCGTCGAGAATGATGATGTACGGGTCTGCCGAGCCGGCATACTTCTCGAAGTCGGCGCGGGTGGACACGTGTACGATCTGCCCTCCGGTGCCCCCGGTGGTGCCTTTGAGCCCGAGGTCGCTGTAATTGGCGAAACCCACGAGGCCTGACTGCGCGCTCACGGCCAGGACACCGAGCCCCGCTGCCGCAAGAGTGCAGAGTTTTTTGGTAAGATTCATAGAATTTAGATAAAAATGGATATTTGGCAGGTAAACAGCATCCTCTCGGTCTGCGCAGAAGGATGCATCCGCAAATTTAGTCAATTATTTTGGAAAATGAGCCATTCCGCCTCCAGACC
>CAMWXQ010000132.1 GCA_947178235.1 uncultured Muribaculaceae bacterium | reverse complement strand
TATTAGCAAAATATAAAGTTCCCTTAGAAGTAGAAGATAGATGCTTTTAATATCCCCATTACTTAATGGAATTCTCTCAATATTCTATTATTATTTCGGATCCATCTTAGAGTGGTTGTATAGTTAAAACCACACTGCTTAGGTTAGACTTCTCAATAGTAATTTTATGATACACTTCACAAGTCTACATGGGCAGGAATCCTTCCTGACATCCCAGTCGACGCATCGGGTGTAGTCTATTAGGAGAGCTGGCTGCGATTTACCAATGCTGTATATATACTATATGGGACTTGGAGAAAGCTGCGTCGGGCGTTCCTAACCCCATACAATGTCGCACTTATTTATACACAGACGAAGCGTCCTCCCTCGATAATATCGTCGATATAGGAGAAAATCATCTCCTTGTAAGCGTAGTGAATTGGATAGAGCAGCAGCGTCATCACATAGAAGTCACCGTTGGCGAAGAGCATGTCCATATGTGATCGTCGTTCCCTAATTAAAGAGGATGGAAGCGACAACACTCCCTCTGGTTGAAGTATATGAAACAATGCAACGGAATGCCGCGTGTACTCAATGCTCCCTATACTGCATGAATTTCACGCCGAGGTGTGGTAATTATTGAAGTAGTTAACAAGGCTCAAGACGTCCAGATCGCTATCATCAAGAAAGAACATCTACAACATCTAGGCACCGATGAATACGGACGCACCTGTCATTAGAGTCTCATCTTTTTCCCCTTTCTTCCGCCCCATAGTTATACCCGTATCCGTAGCCATACCCGTACCCGTAACGATAAGAGTGGCTGTAACCGTAGCGGCCCTGCTCGTTGCGGGTACCGTTCAGGATGAATGCCATGTTTCTGTACTTCTTCTCCTCGTAGAGGCGATCGAGGTCAGGGAGCACGGACCTCTCGAGCAGCCCAGCGCGGAGGATGAAGAAGGTCCTGTCAGAGTGCCTATCAATGATCTGGGCATCTGCAACCACCTCAATGGGTGGACAGTCGATGAGGATATACTCATAGTGGGGGCGCAGATTGTCAATGAGTTCGCCGAAACGCCTAGACTCAAGCAGTTCGGTTGGATTGGGGGGGATTGAACCAATGGGTAGGAAGAACAATGTGTCGCAGATCTTGTCCTGCACTATCACACTTGTGATGTCGGTCTCAGCACCAGAGAGATAGTTGGAGAGACCACGTTCGGGTGAACCGATGTAGGCCGAAGCCGATCCGTGGCGCATGTCGCCGTCGATCACAAGCACCCTCTTACCTTTGAGGGCAATGGCCATGCTGAGATTCACGGATATGAATGATTTACCCGAACCTGGATTGAAGGATGTTATTGCCAAAACATTTTTGCCACCGGCCGAGCTGCACATGAAATCTACGTTTGTACGTAGTACTCTGAATGCCTCGTTTATGATATTGCGCTTGCCTGCTTTGACAACAATAGAATTTTCTTCTTCTGGAACTTTTGATTTAACCTTGTGGGAATCTTTGGTATATTGTGGGATTTCCCCGAGGAATGGCACGACAAGGTGTTCGACATCTTTTCTACCACGGACCTTTGTGTTGCTGGTTTCTTTTATATACGTTACTCCAAATGGTATGACAAGGCCGATCAGAAAAGCCATGGCTAGAATCTTTCTGCGGTCTGGTGTGGGAGGGATGCCGGAGGCTCCTGGACGGTTGACGATACGGGTATTGTAGGCTGTGAACGCCTGCGAGAGCTCGTTTTCCTCGCGTTTCTGTAGCAGGAAGAGGTAGAGCGACTCTTTGACCTTCTGCTGGCGCTCGGTTGACAACAAGTTCTTAGCCTGCGTCGGATTGGAGGCAATACGGGCCATCGTCTGGGTCTCACTCCCGTGCAGGGACTTCAGCTGCGTGTTCAGGGCTATAATCTCGTTGTCGATGGTACGTATGATGGCCGTCCGCTGCGCAGATAGCTGCTCGTCAAGCTGAACGACGAGAGGATTCTTGTCAGAAGACTTCGCTACTAAACTGTTCCGCTGGAGAAGTCGGTCGTTGTACTCACTGATCAGAGATTGGATGTTGCTGCTTTGCATGCCGGTGTTAGCGGGCAAAAGCTGCTCACCTACTCCGTCGGCCGTGAGATAGGACCGGATGTAACGCGCCATCGCCAGCTGGTTGTTCACCTCGAGTATCTGCGCTTGGGTCTGCTGGCTCTGGCTCATGTACATGGAGGCGGCCGCCCCTACATCGGGAACGAGATTGGCACTCTTGTACGAGGAGATGTCAGAATCGACATTGCCAAGTTCTCTCTCTATGACTCCCAGGCGGTCGTTTATGAAGCTCGAGGTGGAGACCGCAATCATATTTTTATCACGAATCCAGTTCTCATTATAGACTCCGATGAGCGTGCTGAGGAAATCATCGGCACGTTGGGGTGACTGATCCGCAATGGTCAGTCTCAGCACCGTACTTTCCTCATCAGCCATAGCGACATTAAGTCTGCCATTGTATGAGTCTCTTGCAGCCCTAAGAGGCAGTTTCCTGATTATTAAAGAAATCGTCTCTCCCACATGGTAGCTCTCTGTGGGGTTGGTTATTATGTTCCCTAACGGTGTGTTTATCGAATCTTTGAGATCACCAGAGAATGTCTGTTTATATGTCTCGCCGCTAGAATCTTTCAGATCACTTATTACAACCTTCCCGTCCTTTGAAACATTCAGTTCCATCGAAAACCAGCTATCCTCAGGATAATCGGCTATTTCCACCTTAACAGGCAGATCGTCTCCATAGGCGACGACATCATGGAACGTGCCCCTATGATAATAGGATACATCAAGACCGAGACGTCTAACAACCTCTTCTGTGAGATCCTTTGCTTTAAAGTTGGCCATCTCATTCTGGATATTGGTGTTGGATTGCACCAACCCAAGTTTGGCAAAATCATCAGGACTTGTAGACCGACCCTTTCTATCAACCTTAATCAACACTTCGGTAGATCTACTGTACACATTCGGGGTGCGCAGTAGGTTAATATAGGCTGCTCCTACGCAAATGAAAATCGATAGCAGTATCCACGGCCAGTGGCGCAGGGTCATGAAGAATATGTCGGACAGTGGGACTGTCCCAGTGGTGCTCTCAGCCTTAGTTCTGTTGAGAGTCTTCTTTATCTCTGCCATGTCTTTATTTACTTGGTGAGGGTGATGATCAGTGTTGCTATCGTGATGCCAAACGACCCCATGGAGACCCAGAACGCGGGGGTGTAGGGTGTGTTCCCGTTCGGGGTCGTCTCGCGCTTGGCCTTGTCGTTGGGTTCGACGTAGATCAGGTCCTCCTGCTGGAGGTAGTAGGCAGGGGACGAGGCGAGCTCCTGCGCGTTCAGGAGGTTCACGCGGTACGCCTCCTGACGCCCGTCCCCTAGATTGCGCATAACAAGGATGTTCTCCCTCAGGCCATTCATAGTCAAGTCACCAGCCATGGCAATAGCGTCGACGATGGTCAGGTGATCCCGGTTGAACTCATAGCGCCCTGGGGCCTTCACCTCGCCCAGGATGGAGATGCCCGTATTGGCGAACTCGACAGTCACGATCGGGTCCTTAACAAGATTTGCCTTCATGAGGTCCTCCGCGATCTTCCCCGCTATCTGCTCCCTGGTCAGGCCCGAGATGTGGAGTTTGCCCAATACCGGGAAGTCGATGTCACCGTACGAATCGACAGTATAATATGAAACCTGGCCACTTGAATTGCTCGACTGATTGTCGACGGACTTGGTCGAGGATGTGGTCTGGTTAAGACGGTTCTGTGTCGTGACCAGGTTGAACAGGCTGTTGAGGTTCGGGTCCTGGGTACTCACGACGATTGAGAGCTTATCCTCGGGCTTCACCCGTATGTCGAGCATCTTCTCCGCACGGACTATCGAGCCGTTGTTCAGTTCCGGAAAATAGGTTATGTTCTTCGGGGTCGAGCAGGAACCCAGCAGCAGCGCCGCCGCAAGTATGACCCCGGACATGGCTTTAAGTCGCATCTGTGACAATGGATTTTGGATATGTTTTCGGTATCGGATTGGTTATCTTAAGATCTCGAGGTTCATGGTGTCTATCGAGAGCCTGGCCGAGCCCAGCAGGTCGATACGTACGACGACCTCGCTCCTGCCGTCCCTCGACTCTATCACCTCGCCTTCAAGACCCTTGAGGTTGCCGCGGACCACGGTGACCCTGTCGTGGACCCTTATGGGGGTGTCCGTGAAGTCCACCGGGATGTCCGACTGGCCCAGCATGAACCGCAGCGTGTCGATCTGCCTCTGCGGGATGGTGGCCGGTGGCCTGTTCAGCCCCGCGGGCGACGAGGCCGCTCTGTCGGTCATGAAGCGCCTGACGAAAGGAAGCGTCACCACGCGGCGCCGCTCCTCCTCGGTGCACCTGACGAAGACCACCGAGGAAATGACGACCCTGTCGACCCTGGCCTTGCGCCCGTTCTTCCAGACACGGACAACGGTCTGCTTGGCCACATAGGCCTCGTGGCCCATCTCCTCGAGCCGCTTCTGCACGGCCTTCTCGGTGTTCGTGCCGACCACGGCCACAAACCACATGCGTCCGCCCATGCCTTCGGCGTCGCCAACGCCCGTAGGCACTGCCGCAACTACCTTATTATCAGCATCCGTACACATGGAGGAATGAGGCTTATGTTCACACTCTCTTCGCAAGAGATACTTATTTGCGGTGCAAAGTTACAAAAAAAATCTGAATCAAGCGCATTTACAAATCTTAAAATAGAGCTCGCAGATTAAACAAGCAAGTGCGAAATTACGAAAAATGTCGGAAGAATTCTTT
>CAMWXQ010000131.1 GCA_947178235.1 uncultured Muribaculaceae bacterium | reverse complement strand
GTGTGGATGATGAGGGTGTGCGAGGCCGTGTCGATGCGGGTGATTATGCCCCTGTGGGTGACGTTGTCCTTCTTCATGGCAATATTGAACGCAAAGGTAGTGATTTTTCAAAAATCTCCCAAATAAATCTACACGTTTCTGCCCGCAGGGGAGGCCCAGCAGAGATGCCCGGGGTCAGAGTTGGCCCATTTCGATGAGGGTGGCGACGCGTTCGATGATGGCGTCCTTGCGGTCTTTGTCGGGGTTGTAGCCTGTGCGGAGGTTGACGCCGAAGACGCGCCCGAAGGTCTGCCAGAAGCCGGCACGGAAGCTGCCGAGGAAGGCTTTGAGGATGTTGTAGGAGCTCTGGTTGGTCTCGCGGTTGATTAGCTTCACGAGCATCTGTGCCTGGCTCTTGGTGAATTTCTTCAATACGGGTTTGTACTGGTCGAAGACGGCGCCCTCCATCTTTTTGAGGTGCTCCTCGCGCTCGGCCTGGGTGGGGAAGGTCTCGATGTACTCGTAGGTCTCGATGAGGGTCTCGCAGATGAGCTTGGCGTAGGGGAGCGCCTTGCGGACGTCGCGGACGGTCTTCCAGTAGAATTCCTCTTCCTTCTTGTTCTTGAACTTCATCGGGGGGAAGACGGTGATCTGCTGGAGGACGAGCATGAGTTCGCCGTCGTCGGTGAAGTAGTATCCCTTGATCGGTTTGAGGCGTCCGCCGCCGGCCTCGATCTCTTCGGCCGAGGGTATGGCCGAGGTGTCCTGGGCGGCTGCCGCGGCGGGCAGGAGGCTCAGGACCATGATGATGAGGATGGCCGACAGGTGGCGGAGTGTGTGGGAGAGGCGTACGGTCATAAGACTATAACGCTCGGCGGGCAATTTTTATTGCGCCTCGGGGCCGTGGGGGACAGGGGGGTAGTCGACGGTGTAGTGTAGGCCGCGGCTCTCCTTGCGTTCGCGGGCCTGGCGCATGATGAGGTAGCCGACATTGATGATGTTGCGCAGCTCGCATATCTCGCGTGTGGCCTTGGAACTCTTGAAGAGTTTCTCGGTCTCCTCGTAGAGTATGTCGAGGCGGTTCCATGCGCGGTCCAGGCGGAGGTTGGAGCGGACGATGCCGACGTATGTGCCCATGATCTGGCCGACCTCGCGGATGCTCTGGGTGATGAGCACCATCTCCTCGGGGTGGCGTGTGCCTGAGTCGTCCCACTCGGGGATGTCGGTGCGCAGCTCGTAGCCCTGGACAGCCTCCATGGCGTGGCGGGCGGCGGCGTCGGCATAGACGACGGCCTCGATGAGCGAGTTGGATGCGAGGCGGTTGCCTCCGTGGAGGCCTGTGCACGAGCACTCGCCGACGGCGTAGAGGCGGCGGATCGACGACTCGCCGTTGGTGTCGACCTCGATGCCTCCGCAGAGGTAGTGCGCGGCGGGGGCGACGGGAATGTAGTCCTTGGTGATGTCGATGCCGAGCGAGAGACACTTGGCGTAGATGTTGGGGAAGTGGCGGCGGGTCTCCTCGGGATCCTTGTGCGTGACGTCAAGGTAGACGTGGTCGTCGCCGTTGAGCTTCATCTCCGAGTCGATGGCGCGTGCGACGATGTCGCGGGGGGCCAGGGAGAGGCGGGGGTCATACTTGTGCATGAATTCCTCGCCGCGGAGGTTGCGCAGGACGGCGCCGTAGCCGCGCATGGCCTCGGTGATGAGGAACGAGGGGCGGTCGCCGGGATGGAAGAGGGCCGTGGGGTGGAACTGGATGAATTCCATGTCGCGGACGGTGCCCTTGGCGCGGTAGACCATGGCGATGCCGTCGCCGGTGGCGACGAGGGGGTTGGTGGTGGTCTGGTAGACGGCTCCGCAGCCGCCGGTGGCCATCAGCGTGATGCGCGAGAGGAAGGTGTCGACGCGCCCCGTCTTGGTGTCGAGGACGTATGCGCCGTAGCATGTGATGTCGGGCGTGCGGCGTGTCACGACCTTGCCCAGGTGGTGCTGGGTGAGTATCTCGATGGCGAAGTGGTGCTCGAAGACGTCGATGTTGGGGTTGGTGAGGACGGCTTTGATGAGCGAGTCCTGGATCTCGAAGCCGGTGTTGTCGGCGTGGTGGAGGATGCGGAATTCGGAGTGGCCCCCCTCGCGGTGGAGGTCAAAGGATCCGTCGTCCTTCTTGTCGAAGTCCACGCCCCAGCGGATGAGCTCGGCTATCTGCCCGGGGGCGTTGCGGACGACCTTCTCGACCGCCTTGGGGTCCGAGAGCCAGTCGCCGGCGACCATGGTGTCGTGGATATGCTTGTCGAAGTCGTCGACGGCGAGATTGGTGACGGATGCCACGCCTCCCTGGGCCAGAGCCGTGTTGGCCTCGTCGAGTGTAGTCTTGCAAATGAGGGCCACCGTGCCGTGGCCGGCCACTTTGAGCGCGAAGCTCATGCCGGCGATGCCGGAGCCGATGACGAGATAGTCATATTTCCGTATCATGGTAGGACTGTGTTTTGGGACTGCAAAGATAGTCAATTAATCCAACAACTCAAACTTAATCCGCAATATGAAAATCGAAATTTACTCATAATCACTTGTCTCTTTGCGACCGTTCACGATAAGAGTCGATTTCAGCCATGACATCATCGGAGAGATGTTCAACCTCTGATTCTTTGAGCGTACCATCTTCCAAGAATCTTGCAATGTAGCCGGTTACAAACATTCGGTCATACCAACGCTCCATTGAGTTTGCTTCCTTAAACCAGTCACGAGACCTCTTCGTAATCTACATGCTTCGGTCAAAAGCGTTCTCGTTTTCCTCATAGGGACGCGCCAACAACTCTCCGAGTTGCAGTTGCCATTGCTCATGCCGCCGAAGAATCCCGACCTTCAGCACTTCTTTCGTCGCCCTATAATCCTGTTTGCTCAATTCTCTCATCCCTATTTGTTTAGCGCAGAATCATATTCCTTAATTGATAGGGCAATAATGTTTGCCATATTGACGGGAACAGCATTGCCTATTGCCTTCTCAATAGTGGATGTTGTGCCAATGAATTTGAATGCTTCAGGGAACGTTTGAATCATGCTTCGCTCCTTCGTTGTCAAAGGTCTTATCTTTGAAGCATCCCTGCACTTATCTGCATTGTGATATTCATAGTTGGCCGGCATTGGACGATTGACGCTACGAATGGTATTGCATGGTTCATCGACAGAGAATACAGCTCTCCTTAAATAAGAACGAGGGTGTAGATAAACATATTCAGTATCAAGTGGGTTGTTCCTAAAATACTCCCTCATTGTCATTCTGTCTTTTGACAGTCTCGATAAAATTTCGTTATAAAGAAAATCTTCTTGCGCTTCAAGTAATCCCACGACAATGTATCTCCTACGCACTTGTGGAACACCCATGAAACTTGCATCCCATATGTGTTTGGTCAGTCCATATCCAGCATTCCTGAAAATTTGTATGGTTTCGTGGAATATAGGTGATTTTTCAATGTTATACACATTTTCCATGACAAACCATTTGGGCCTGACACTTGATATGAGGTTAGCAAACACTCTTGTAAGATTTGCTCTATCTCCTTCAAAATTACGCTTACCGGCAATAGAAAAATCCTGACAAGGGGGACCACCTATGATAATATCGGGGGAAAGACATCTTAACTCTTCCGATATGTTCTCCGTTGAAAGATCCCGTTTAATTATTGGATGCTGAAAATTAGCTTTGTATATCTCTATTGCACCGTCCCAATTGTCGTATGCAGACAGGATTTCAAAACCAGCATTTTGAAATCCAAGACTCATGCCTCCGCATCCGCAAAACAAGTCAACAAGTTTCATTGATGTATTGCTTTATCCCATTTGCAATGTATTCGGCAAACTTAACAGGGACTGCGTTGCCTATTGCTTGGTTAAGTTGTGTCTTCGACCCTTCCCAAATGTAATCGGGCGGAAACGTTTGAATCATACTTCTCTCGTGACAAGTTAGCGAACGTATCTCCGATGACATCGGAACAGGATCGGACGGATGCCCGGGGTATCCTTTGGGCACAGGACGGTCTACGCCTCGTATGGTCATAGAAGGCTCATCAATGCTATATATGCCTCTACGTTTATAGGAGGTAGGCACTCTGAAATAATATTGAAAGCCGAGAGAGTTTCCAAAATAGTCTCGCAATGTCATACTCTTGGAAGCCAAATTCCTTGTAAAGTAAGGTAATGCTTCCCCATCTTTACCGCCAAGCACACCAAAAGTTATAAACCTCTGGCGTTTTTGAGGCACACCACAAAGACTTGCGTCAAGAACCAATGAATTCAATCCGTATCCTGCACTCTTAAAGATTGTATTAACTTCCTTTATGGTCTCACCTTTCTGCATGTTGGGAACATTTTCCATGAGGAAATACTGTGGACGAATTTCTTTTATAATCTTGGCGTATGCTACCGACAGCGCCGCACGCCCTAACGTCTCGTCACGTTTACCAGAGGTGGAATAGTCCTGACATGGCGGACCTCCTATTATAAAATCCGGATTAAATGACTTGATGTCTGACAAATCAGTTAGGTCGCTCAAATCTCGTTTAATTACAGGGTGCGAAAAATTCTTACCATAAATACTTATGGCCAAGTCCCAATAATCGTATGCAGCCGCGATCTCAAAACCTGCATTTTGAAAGCCCAATGACAGCCCCCCACAACCACAAAACAAATCAACTAATGTAAATTTCTTTTCCATAGTTTTTCAGGATTGGGTGTTGACAATACGTTCGTATTCATCGCATAAGAAATCCAATACCTCATCATCAGATAAAACTGCATCCATGCCGTATGCTTTTGCAACAAGTT
>CAMWXQ010000130.1 GCA_947178235.1 uncultured Muribaculaceae bacterium | reverse complement strand
ATATAGACGACGTCATCGCCGCCCTCCGCGCCACTCACATCATAGGCGAAGTCAAAACCAAGGCATGGCTCCCCAATCCCGGACGCACACCCGAGCAGGTAGCCAAACATCAACCGAGGCTTTTCCCATCCCCAGTGACCATCAAACGCCTCATCCAAGCCGGCCTACCTCTCGCCGTCAACAGTGACGCCCACTATCCCCACCGCCTCCGCGCCGGCCGCACCCCCGCCTTCGAGATCATCGGTGCCGCGGCGGATGAGTAGGGTTTAAGGCATTATGTTTTTTGCCCAATCTGGAATATCAGTGGTGTAGAGTTTCGCCATACGCCCATCTACAAGTCTGAAAAGGAGTTTTGCATCTACATCATTTACCGAATTGTCATAGGCGTAAAGCCTATCGACTAATGGAGCGATTGTCTCGCAGTTTTCAATTGATTTTGAATACCGCGAGATAATTTTTTTGATGGGTACATCGTGACCACCTTCCATAACCCTTTTTGCAATGCGCGCAGCGTTTATCGAAGGATGGTTGGTCGAAATGAAGAACAATCTGACAAAGAATCCCGCCTCCTTGGCACGCAGGATGAAGTCGATTTTATCTTCTGCAGAGAACACGGTCTCAAACACGAAACTTGTCTTAGATTCAAGACATCTTTCGCGCCACTTCTCGCAATAATCTGCCGCTTTCAGTATTGCCTCTCGTGAATTCCAATCGCCGAAAATCTCTTCCGCAACTTGATCCGGATTTATGTATACGGTCCCTTCCGCCCACTCGTGATGGAGGAACTTTTGAGTCACTGAGGTTTTGCCGGACCCATTTGGGCCGGCTATCACAATCATTTCGGGCTTGTGACCGAGCTTAACCATTCAAAGCGCGATTTATTCTGTCGGCCCATTTGGCCTTTTTTAATTGAGCGTTTGATCGCATACGTTCAAAATATTCCGCGGTAGCTTTCTCTTGACGGTATTTTGCGTCTCGCGCCGCTTCTCTCATAATCTGCTCCAACATCTCGTCGCTCGGCTCTTGCCCTGAGTTGAAGCGGTATGCATTCATTTCCTGTTCTGACATATCCAAATCAAGGTCATATTATTTTTCTTTTCTCAGCTCCCTGTCCTCGTGCGCTCCTTGATGATGCCGTGGCGGAAGGCGTAGAGGAGCTCGCGCAGCTCGTCGATCTGACCTTGGAGGACGCGCCCTTTGTCGGTATCGCGCACACAGATGCGTCGGGCCGTCTGCTCGACCATCTTGTTAGAGCGAACAATGTCCGTTCCGTGGTTGATTGCATCCTCCACCGAGGTGAAAGGCTCATGCTCGACGAGCTCGAAGTTGCTACTGTGATAGATGAGGGTGTATCCCGCTATACCCGTGGTCTTGTGGTAAGCCTTTGCGAACCCGCCGTCGATCACCATCAGCTTCCCGTTGGCGCGTATGGGGCTCTCCCCCTTGCCAGTACGGACTGGCACGTGGCCATTGATGATATGGCGCTGCGAACCCTCGACACCGAACTCATCGAGAATCATGTCGATTACCTCCTCATTGTCGCGGAGCTTATAGTACCACCCTTTCTCCTCCTTGCGTGCCTCCGGGTCGGTCACGAAGTATCGTTCGAAAGTCGTCATCTTGTCCTTGTCGAACAGAGGCGAGTCGGGACCGCACCACAAATACCAGAAGTAGTCGCGCGCGTACTCTTTCTCCTTGGTCGGCGTATCGTCGTTGAACGCCGAGCGCAGGAGCATACCGATTCCCGACATCAGCTCCTTCCCTTTGAGCGGCTTGCCCATGAGTTCAACTTCGCGCAGGGAGCCATCCTCGTTCAGCGGCATCGACGCGTGGAACAGAAGGTTCGAGTTGTACACCCCGTACATACACCCGTGCGAGAAGAGGCTGTCGACATGGCGGCGGAGGGCGGTGCTGACGGTGAACGAGTGGTGCAGCTTCTTCATCATATGGCGTTCCTCGTGGGTCAGTGCATATGGGTCGGCGGGGTCGATGGTCGGGAAATCCTTGTCGGTCAACGGATAAGTCTTCCCTTCGATTTCGACGGTCCCTGCCGCGAGGTCCATATTGTCGAGCAGACGGCGTCCCTCCATATGCCACTCGGGGTGTGCCGCGATCATCTGGCCTTCGAGTTTGAACTGAATCACGGCCATCGCCTTGTGCATCTTGGCCATGAGCCGCAGGGTCTTTTCGGTATGCGCTGCCTCGCCCGCCGTCGCCTTGGGCATGAATACCTCGCAGGGGTCATCCTTGTATGTCTCCATGGCGAATGTCGCGAGGGGGAGCAGATTGATTCCATACCCTTCTTCGAGCGTCGTGAGATTGGCATACCTCAGTGAGACGCGGATGACATTGGCGATGCAGCAGTCGTTCCCTGCCGCCGCGCCCATCCACAGGACATCGTGGTTGCCCCACTGAATATCCCATGAGCCATAATCTTTGAGGGTGTCGAGGATGATGTGCGCCCCAGGCCCGCGGTCGAAGATGTCGCCGAGGATGTGCAGTTGGTCGATGCTCAGACGCTGTATGACATTGCACAGGGCCACGATGAAATTCTCGGCCTGTCCGGTCGAGATAATGGTCTCGATGATGCGGTTGAAGTACGCTGCCTTGTCGTATTCCGATGCCGACTCGTGCAGGAGCTCCTCTATTATATATGCGAACTCACGTGGGAGTGCCTTGCGCACTTTCGAGCGCGTGTACTTCGAGGATACTGTCTGGCACACCTTCACGAGCTGATGCAGGGTTATTGTATAGAAGTCAACGAGGTCCTTCTCGTCCTCGGCCGCCTTGATCGCTTGAAGTTTCTCGGCCGGATAGTAGATGAGGGCGCACAGGCGGCGTATCTCGCTCTCGCGCATGGTGGTGCCGAAGAGCTCCGTCACCTTGCGCTTGATGTTGCCCGAGGCGTTTTTCAGCAGGTGGCGGAACGCCTCATGCTCGCCGTGGAGGTCGGCCACGAAGTGCTCGGTGCCTTTCGGCAGGTTCTGTATCGCTTCGAGATTGATGATTTCGGTGCTCGCGGCGCTGATGTCGGGGAAGCTCTGCGCGAGCAGTTCGAGTATTCGGCGGTCCGCCTCGATCTTCGAGGTGCTGACTGCGGGTATATGCTGGGTCATGGGTGGGATGCTGACTGGGGAGGTTAACGTTTCCGCAAATATAGTGACTTTTTCGTAAAGTCGGCCATTATGAGGTCAAAAAATCTCACTCCTTGTGCCGATATGTTTTTTCGCGAAAGATTTCTCTGGCAAAATTTGAATAATAGTGTCAAATTGAGTAATTTTGGGGCGAGAAACGAATCTATACCATCCGCGGAGCCCCCATATGAGTGGTTCCCGCCACCTAAAAAACGACATAAAACAATCCTTAACCCATAATCTATCATGGTAAATTTTTCGCTTGAAGGGAAAGTAGCCCTCGTGACCGGCGCCGCATACGGCATCGGCCTCGCCATAGCACAGGCATTTGCCGAGGCAGGTGCCAAGATCGTTTTCAACTGCTCGCGCCAGGAGACCGTCGACCGTGGTCTCAAAGCATATAAGGAACTCGGCATCGAGGCCAAGGGATACCTCTGCGACGTCACCGACGAGGAGGCTGTCAAGGCGATGGTCGCCGACATCGAGGCTACCGTCGGTACCATCGACATCCTCGTGAACAACGCCGGCATCATCAAGCGCATCCCCATGGAGAACATGGCCGTCGAGGACTTCCGCCGCGTTGTCGACGTCGACCTCGTCGCTCCCTACATCTGCGCCAAGGCCGTCATCCCCGGCATGATCAAGAAAGGCCACGGCAAGATCATCAACATCTGCTCGATGATGTCCGAGCTCGGCCGCGAGACCGTCAGCGCATACGCCGCCGCCAAGGGTGGTCTCAAAATGCTCACCCGCAACATCTGCTCCGAGTACGGCGAACACAACATCCAGTGCAACGGCATCGGCCCGGGCTACATCGCCACAGACCAGACCGCACCCCTGCGCGAGATTCAGCCCGACGGCAGCCGCCACCCCTTCGACCAGTTCATCATCTCGAAGACCCCCGCTGCCCGCTGGGGCACACCCGAGGACCTCATGGGCCCCGCCGTGTTCCTCGCTTCGGACGCATCGGACTTCGTGAACGGCCACGTCCTCTATGTCGACGGCGGTATCCTCGCCTACATCGGCAAACAGCCCAAGTAATCAACTCCACTGACCTGTAACCGTGGAACAAGTATTCGCATATATCATAGGCCTGGGAGCGGCGGTGATGATGCCCATCATCTTCACCATCCTGGGCCTGTGTATCGGCATCAAGTTCAATGAGGCCTTCAAGTCGGGCCTCAAAGTGGGCGTCGGCTTCATCGGCCTCTCCATCGTCACCGCCCTCCTCACCTCGGCCCTCGGCCCCGCCCTCGACAAGGTCGTCGACATCTACGACCTCCAACTCCGCGTCTTCGACATGGGTTGGCCCGCCGCCGCATCGGTTGCCTACAACACCGCCGTCGGCGCCTTCATCATCCCCGTCTGCCTCGGTGTCAACCTCTTGATGCTCGTGACCAAGACCACACGAACCGTCAACATCGACCTCTGGAACTACTGGCACTTCGCCTTCATCGGTGCTGTTGTCTACTTCGCTTCCGAGTCGCTCGCATGGGGCTTCTTCGCTGCCATCATCTGCTACATCCTCACCCTGGTCATCGCCGACGTCACCGCCCGCAAGTTCCAGACCTTCTACAAGGATATGGACGGCATCTCGATTCCCCAGCCCTTCTGCGCCGGTTTCGTCCCCTTCGCGTCGGCCCTCAACAAGGTCCTCGACAAGATTC
>CAMWXQ010000129.1 GCA_947178235.1 uncultured Muribaculaceae bacterium | reverse complement strand
GTCGATCCCCAGGCCCGAATCATCTTCACCGACAACAAGTTCACCGGCAACGCTCAGCTCCATAACAACTCGCTCTTCAAGTGCGTCGAGGAGAAATCGACAGGATACACATACCCCAAACTCCCGACCTATGAGAAATCGTGGATGAGTGTCCGCACTACCACCCCTGCCCGCAAGGCTCTCTACGTCGTGACCGACCCCGAATTCGGTGCAAAGCCCTTCACCGACATCGCCCTCGAACCCTCGACACAGACCGATTGTGCAGCCGCCATCCAGAAGGCTCTCGACAAGGCTGCGGCAGACGGCGGCGGTGTCGTCTATCTCCCGACCGGCCACTATCCATGCCGTACCGAGCTATCCATCCCCACCGGTGTCGAGCTCAAAGGCTCGGCAGACATCCCCACAGTCCCCAAGAACCACGGCGCCGTCCTCGAAGTGATCGCAGGCCAGGGTAATGCCGACGGCACCCCCTTCATCAACATGGCCAAGAACTCGGGTCTGCGCGGCGTCACCGTCAACTACCCCGCACAGAAGGATCCCACCAATCCCATACCCTTCCCCTACACTGTCCGCGGCAATGCCGACTGCTACATCGTCAACCTTGCCCTGCGCACGTCATACAGGGGTGTCGACCTCTTCACCAACAAGTGTGACCGCCACTATGTCGACTATCTCGCGGGTCACGCCTTCATGAACGTCGTGCGCATCGGCGGCGACTCGGAGGACGGCATGTTCGCCAATACCCAGTTCAACACCATCGTCTACGGCTGCGGCGACGAGACCAAGTTCGGCAAGTGGCCCAACTCGCTCGACATGGCCAACGACGTGAGACAGTGGCAGGCATACTGCCAGAACGAGCGCGACCTCGAATTCCTCATGGTCGGCGACTGCACACGCGAGTTCCTCTATAACAACTTCCTCTTCGGCTGCAACAAGGGCATGTGGTTCATCCCCGACAAGAAGGGTGGCGCACGCGACTGCCGCTCGCTCGGCAATGCCGTGGACGGCGCTGTCAATACATTCGTCATCGACGGCATCGCCACAGACCTCGACATGGTCAACAGCCAGATCGTGGCCCTCAACCACGACCCTGCGAAAGGGAATCACAGTTCGGTCCTCTCGTCCTACATCCCCGCATACTTCATCAAGACCGGAGAGGGTGTCAAGGGCAGAACCGTCAACTTCTTTTCGAGCAACAACTGGGGCAGCGGCGAATACATGACCGACGTGGCCGCAGGCACCGTCAACATCGCCATGACCAACATGGCCGCATCGGGCGACAAGCACACCTTCAAGGCAGCCGAGGGCGCAAAGATCAATGTTTTCAACGGCAACTTCAACAACATGAAGCGTACCCTGTCCGACCTCGAAGATGCTCCCCGTGTATCGGTCACGACCTCGGTCATTGACTTCAAGGGTGGCAGCGTCCCCGCCAACATGGTCTGGAAGAACAACCTGGGCACGTCATGGGAGTTCGGCGACGTTTCGGGTCTCGTTTCCCGTGATGGCTGGACAGCTTCGGCATCCGTCAACAATGGGAGCGCCCGCAATGCTATCGACGGCTTCATATCGACACGATGGGACTCCGGTGGTTCGCAGAAGGCAGGCCAATGGTTCGCCGTGAACTTCAACAAGAGTACCAACTTCAACGCCATCATCATGGACTCCTCCGCGAGCGGCAACAACGACGGCCCTGCGGCATACAAAGTTGAGGTCTACAAGGATGGAGCATGGGTCGAGGTCGCATCGGGCACCAATGGCGGTGCCAACTGCATCGCCCTCTTCGAGCCTCAGACCGCTACCCAAGTGCGCGTCACCCAGACAGGCACAAAGACCAACTACTGGTCGATCCACGAGTTCTACGTGGCCTCTCTCGACTTCTCCGAACTCGACGAGACCGTCATGGCCGAGAATACTCCCGCACTCCGCATCGCCGATGGCTGCATCGTGACTCCCGCCGACTGCATGGTTGAGGTCTACACCCTTACCGGTCAGCTCGTAGCCATGCTCCCCGCCGACGGATCGCGCGCCGACATCTCTGCCCTCGCCCCCGGCATCTATATCGCCGTGGCACGCACCGAGGAGGGCAACGCCGTGCTCAAATTCAGAAAGCAATGAGCGCCTGTCCATAAGACAGTGTCACCACTATAACTGAGCAAACAAGGATTGGCTGGGTCACTTTAATCGAGGACTCAGCCAATCTTTTTTAGACCAAGAATGAAACCAATACCTGTACAATGAAAAAGATTTTACTTTCGATAGCCATGTCGGCGCTCATGGTGTCGCCGACTCTGAGCGCGCAGGAGTACACTCCATCCTACAAGCTCATCGATGCCCCGGGATACTATTCCGAAGACCTGGCCGTAGCCGAATACAACGTTCTCGACTACGGCATCGACAATACCGGAACCAAGGACTGTACGACCGAAGTTCAGAAACTGCTCGATGCCTGTGGAGGTGTCGGAATAGGACACTCATCGCGCGGCGACTACCGCAATCCGACCGGAGGCACCATCTATTTCCCCGCAGGCCGATACCTCTTCAAAGGGCAGATAGTGATTCCCCGCGGCGTCAGCATCCGCGGTGACTGGAAACGTCCTACCCCCGAGAACGGCAAGGTAGAGGGTACGATCTTCGTGGTACAGCCCACGCGTGGCAAGGGGGTGACTTCGCACAACTACGCATTCATCGTGATGCAGCCCACAACACTGGTCTCCAACATATCGTTCTGGTATCCCGATCAGAATCCCGCTTCGATCAAGAAGTATCCCGCAACCATTCTCTACGGACAGAACGGATATTGGGGCAATGACTATTGCAGCGTCCGCCACTGCACATTCGTCAACAGCTACATCGGTATACAGGTCAATCCCGACAATGGCGGCGGATGCCCCAACATCACCGACATCTGTGGCACACCCTTGTACGAAGGTATGGAGATCGACGGCCTTGGCGACGTTGGCCGCTTCGACGGCATAGACTTCGCCGCATCGTACTGGGAGAACTCCGGTCTCGAAGGCGCCCCCTCCACAGGACAGATCGACCAGTGGCTCTACGACAATGCCACAGGTATGGTGATGCGCCGAAATGACTGGTCCTACACCTGCAACTTCACCGTCAAGGGATATAAAGTCGGCTTCCACGCCGAAGCCTCACCCAAGGAGGGACGCCCCAACGGCCACAACTATGGATTCGACTTCGAGAGATGCCATACAGGTGTCCTCATTACCTCGTCGAGCGGCGCGGGCATCATGTTCACCGAGGTAAACACACACGACTGCGACACAGGCATCGAGATGTTGCCCGGCGGCGATGGTCCTATCCTCTTCTACGGCTGCAAGATCGGCGCCCGCAAGGAGGCTATCCACATGGATGCCGATGCCACGGCAGCAATGCTGTTCCAGGACTGCGAAGTGAGCGGCCCCACCAAAGTCGATGGCTACCACTTCCAGGCCGTCAACAACACCTTCTCCTCCAACGTGACCGTCGGGCCTAAGGCACGAACCATCTTTGTAGACAACAAATTCACCGGCAATGCAGCGCTCGTCAACAATTCGCTCTTCAAGTGCGTCAACGAGACCTCCACAGGCAAGACATATCCCAAACTTCCCAAGTACGAGAAGTCATGGATGGCCCTCCGCACAACCATGCCCGCCCGCAAGGCACTCTACGTCGTGACCGACCCCGAGTTCGGCGCCATGCCCTTCACCGACATATCCATCGAGCCTTCGACCCAACCCGACTGCGCCCCTGCCATACAGAAGGCTCTCGACAAGGCCGCAGCCGAGGGTGGCGGTATCGTCTATCTCCCCAAGGGGCACTACCCCTGCCGCTCAGAGCTCACCATCCCCACAGGCGTCGAGCTCAAAGGCTCGGCCGACATCCGCACAGTCCCCAAGAACCACGGCTCGGTCCTCGAAGTACTGGTCGGCGAGGGGAACGAGGATGGCACCCCCTTTATCAACATGGCCAAGGGCTCGGGTCTGCGCGGCTTGACCGTCAACTACCCCGCGCAGAACTCACCCATCAACGTCCGCCCCTACCCATACACCGTCCGCGGCAATGCCGACTGCTACATCGTCAACTTCGCCATGCGTACGGCATACCGCGGTCTCGACCTCTTCACCAACAAGTGTGACCGCCACTATGTAGACTATCTCGCGGGACACGCCTTCAAGAATGTCGTGCGCATCGGCGGCGACTCGGAGGACGGCATCTTCAACAATACCCAATGCAATACGATTGCCTTCGGATGCGGCGACGAGACCAAGTTCGGCCACTGGCCCAACTCGCTCGGCATGGCAGATGACCGCCTCCAGGATGCCGCAGGGTACCAGAACAAGCGCGAACTCGAATTCCTCATCGTCGGCGACTGCTCGCGTGAGATTCTCTACAACAACTTCCTCTTCGGCTGCAACAAGGGCTTGTGGTTCGTCCCCGACAAGAAGGGCGGAGCGCGTGACTGCCGCTCGCTCGGCAATGCCGTTGACGCCGCCGTCGAAGCATTCGTGATCGACGGCATCGTCACGGACCTCGACCTCATCAACAGTCAGGTTGTTGCCCTTCCGCTCAACCCGACCCAGACCACCGATTTCTCGTACCTCGAAGCGACATTCTTCAAGACTGGTTCGGGTATCAAGGACAGGACCGTCAACTTCTTATCGACCAACAACTGGGGCAGCGGCGAATACATGACCGACGTGGCCGCAGGCACATTCAATATCGCCATGACCAATATGTGCGCCTCGGGCGCAAAGTCCCCGTTCAAGGTCGCGGACGGCGCCAAGGTCAACGTATTCAACGGACGCTTCAACA
>CAMWXQ010000128.1 GCA_947178235.1 uncultured Muribaculaceae bacterium | reverse complement strand
GAGGGTCAGACCTACACCGTCCATAGGGAGAACAATCCCGATAGGCCCGATACGGTTATTTTTTATTTGCCCTTCTCGCGCGAGATCTACATCGAGCGCGCCGACTTCATGGAGAATCCCCCGAAGAAGTACTTCCGCATGGCCCCCGGCGCCGAGGTACGCCTCAAAGGCGCGTATATCGTCAAGTGCGAGGGTGTCAAGAAGGACGCCGACGGCAATGTCGAGGAGATCTACTGCACCTATGACCCTGAGAGCCGCAGCGGCCTCCCCGGCAGCCAGCGCAAGGTCAAGGGCACACTCCACTGGGTCAACGCCGCCACCGCCGTCGACGCCACGGCCCGTATCTACGACCGCCTCTTCGCCGTCGAGAATCCCGCCGCCGAGCCCGACCGCGACTTCCGCGAGATGCTCAACCCCGACTCGCTCAAAGTGGTCGAGGGGATCAAGGTCGAGCCCTTCCTCGCCTCGATCGCCAAGCCCGGCGTGCCCCTCCAGTTCCAGCGCGTGGGCTACTTCACCGCCGACCCCGACTCGACCCCGGAGCACCTCGTATTCAACCGCACCATCGCGTTGAAGGACTCCTGGGAGAAGATCAACAAGTGATACCCCGGTGCGGGGCCCCCGTGGCCCCGCACCACACTCTATACCCGTACCCGCATTGGACAACAATCTCAATCCCGACGACTCGCGTCAGAGCCTCTACGAGGAGTTTCTCTCCGAGGTGGTGCGCGCCGGCAACCAGGAGGCATACTTCGACGAGCAGGACCTGGTCGAAATCTTCGACTACTCCTCCGACATGGACAACTACATCGCCAAGATGGAGGTCCTCCTCTACGGTGCCCGCCACTATCCCGACTCGCAGCCCCTTGCCACACGCAGGGCGTGGTTCTACTCCTCGTTCGGCGAGATGGACGCCGCCGCCGAGCTCAACGAGCGCGTGAGCAACGGTGGTGTGCTCAACGAGCTGCTGCGCCTCACCGCCGAGGGTGCCTCAGACACCCCCGCGACACGCAGCCGCCTCGACGCGATGGTCGACGCCAACGACGACTTCGCCGACGAGGAGCTCATACAGCTCGTCGACTTCTGTGCCGAGGCGCGGATGCTCGACTGGGTCGAGCGCAACTATGAGCGGGTCAAGGCCAAGTGCTCCTACCCGCAGACATTCATCTACGAGTATGCCAACCGATGCGAGGAGGAGATGAAGTATGGCCGCGCCGTGGCCCTCTTCGAGGAGCTCACGATGATGGAGCCGTTCACGGTCGACTTCTGGGAGCGTCTCGCCGCCGCCCAGTACCGCGAGGGTCTCTACGACGCCGCCCTCTCGTCGGCCGAGTATGCGATGGCTATCTCGCCCCAGTCCCCCGAGGCGTCGCGCATCAAGGGTATGGCACTCTATGCCCTCGGCCGCGACTTCGAGACGGTGGCCGAGCTGATGACGCCGCTCCTGGCCTATCCCGAGGCCAATGACACCGACCTCAGTGTCCTCGTGGGCTCGCTCGTCGAGCTCGGACGCAATGCCGAGGCGGTGGAGAAAATCAAAATCTATATGGATACCCATCCCGTCAGCCGCCCGGCCCTCGGGATTCTCATCACCATCTCGCCCGCCGACGGCCTTGCCCGCCTGCGCGAGTATGCCCCGCGCATCGAGGAGACTGTCCCCGTGCGCGAGTGGGCCATGCGCGAGTATGTCGAGGGGAAGGGGAGCCTCGCCGCCTCGCTCATAGGCTTCTGCCTCGACAGCGGCGACATTTCGACCTACACCCGATCGCTCGCCTGCGAGATATATTTTGCCAACGAGATGTACCCCGAGGCCATCGCCGCCGGGCGCTCTGCCGTCGAGGGGGACCCCGACGGTTATCTCGGCTATCCCGCTCTGGTGTACAGCCTCTCGATGGCCTTCGTGCGCGTCGGGATGCTCGACGAGGCCCGCGAGTTCGCGTCCCAGGCCCTCGGCGCTCTGGTCGAGGCCAAGGGTCGTCCCGATGCACCGAGCACGGGGAGTCTCACCCCGGTCGAGGCACATGTCTACCTCTCTGGTCTGGTGAGGTACCTGTTCGCCTTCTCGCGCGACATCTCGCGCCCCGACTCGCAGATCGATCCCTTGAAATTCAATCCCGGGGTCTGACCTCAGCGACTGAGGGCGAGGATGTCGAGCCCCGAGGGAGCCTGGTAGATGCGCAGCCCGAAACGTCCCACAGCGGCGTAGATGTGGTCCATCACGCGCGCCTGGATCATCTCGTAGGGCACCCATGACGTAGTCTTTGTGAAGAAGTAGATGTCCACCGGCACACCCTGGGGTGTCGGTGCCAGTTCGCGCACCATGCAGGTCATATCCTCGCCGGTGTTGCGGTCGGGCAGCGTCGCGAGATAGTGTCCGAGATAGGCGCGGAAGAGGGTGAGGTTGACGTGCGGCGCGCCCGATTCGAGCTCGGGGGTCCACCATGCCTCCTCCTTGAATGTGGCGACGGTCTCATCGGGTAGGAATGTGATCGAGTTGATGTCGATTGTCACCGAACGGTTGATGCGCCGGCCACCCGAGTCGGTCATCCCGCGCCAGTTCTGGAACGACTCGCTCAGCAGCGAGTAAGGGGGCACGGTGACGATCGTGTTGTCGAAGTTCTGCACCTTCACGGCTATGAGCCCCACTTCGAGGACAGTGCCGTTGATGTTGCGCGCGGGCACCGTTATCCAGTCCCCGGGCCGGAGCATGTCGTTGAGCGTGAGCTGCACCCCGGCCACCACACCCATGATCGAGTCCTTGAACACGAGCATCAGCACCGTCGCGGCGGCCCCGAGGCCGGTGATGATGGTGAGCGGATCCTTCTGAGCCAGTATCGAGATGATTATGATGATGCCGATGCAGGTCACGAGTATCTGCAACATCTGGCGTATTCCTTTGAGCGAGGTCACGCGTCCCGAGGCATTGTTTTCGAGCAGTTCGTAGAGCGCCACGATGAAGCGGTTGATGAGGTGCACGACCGCCGCAACGAGAGCCACGCGGCATCCCACGAGCGCAATCCCCGAGAGTGTCGTGTAGTGCGAGAGCGAGTCGGGCAGCGTCGCTTTGAGCAGCAGTACCGTGGCCAGTTCGGCCACCACGCGCAGCAGCGGGGGATTCAGCAGAATGTTGTCCCAGTTATAATCGGTATGGCGGACCAGTCTGAGTACCGTCGGTATGATGATGCGGGTACAGACGGCATAGATGGCCCACGCCACAAAGATCGACAGGCCGCAGGCGGTGATGGTCGTCCACAGCGTCAGATCAGCCTCGGGCAACCCCCAAGTCCCGAGCATACGGGAGATTTCGGTGTATAGCATAGGTGTCGGATAATAGTTGAGGGTGGCCCCTGCTGGGCCACCCTCGATGATGCTTTTACAGGGTGATGGGATGATGGAGCATATATATCTTATAAGACTTATAAGATTTATATGACTTATAAGACTTAGACGCCTTACAAGCCTCTTTCAACTTTCAACCCTCAACTTTCAACCCTCGATGATTCCGTGCTTCTTGAATACCTTGGTGATGGTCTCGATGGCGCGGTCGACCTGCTCCATCGTGTGGGTGGCCATGAGGCTGAAACGGATGAGGGTGTCCTGCGGGGCAACGGCGGGTGACACGACAGGGTTCACGAAGATGCCCTCTTCGAGAAGGTCGCGGGTGATGGCGAAGGTCTTGAAGTCGTCGCGGATGTAGAGAGGGATGATGGGGGTCGAGGTGTGGCCGATCTCGAAGCCTGCGTTGCGGAACCCTTCGAGGGCGTGGTTGGTGAGCTTCCAGAGCTGCTCCTGGCGTTCGGGCTCGGTCTGCATGATTTCGAGCGCTTTGAGGGCGGCTGCGGTCGATGCGGGAGTGATCGATGCGGTGAAGATATAGGAGCGTGAGTGGTGGCGGAGGAAGTTGGTGATCTCCTTGTTGGTGGCGATGAAACCGCCGAGCGATGCGAACGACTTCGAGAATGTACCCATGATGAGGTCTACGTCGTCGGCCACGCCGTAGTGGTGACAGACGCCGCGGCCGCCGGGGCCGAAGACGCCGATGCCGTGGGCCTCGTCCATCATGATCGAGGCGTTGTACTGCTTGGCCAGGCGTACCATGTTCTTCACGTCGGCCACGTCACCCTCCATCGAGAATACCGAGTCGCTGACGATCAGCTTCACCTTGTCGGGGTCGCACTTTTTGAGCTGCTTTTCGAGCGACTCCATGTCGTTGTGCTTGTATTTGAGCTGCTGGCTGAACGACAGGCGTCTCCCCTCGATGATCGAGGCGTGGTCCTGTTCGTCCCAGAGGATGTAATCCTCGCGGCCGGTGAGAGTCGAGACCACACCGAGGTTGACCTCGAAACCGGTGGAGTAGATCATCACGTCCTCCTTGCCCATGTACTCGGCCAGGGCATGTTCGAGTTTCTTGTGGAGGTCGAGCGTACCGTTGAGGAAGGGCGAACCTGCACAACCCGTGCCATACTTGCGGGTGGCTTCGATGGCCGCCTCCTTGATGCGGGGGTCGTTCACCAGGCCGGTGTAGCAGTTGGAGCCGAACATGAGGACCTTCTTTCCGTTGATGATCACCTCGGGATCCTGTTCGCTCGATATTGCGCGGAAGTAGGGATACACGCCGGCGGCCTTGGCCTCCTGGGGAGCGGTATACTTGCTGAGTTTCTCTTGGAGTAAGTTCATTTGGGGCGGTTGCTTGGTTGTGCAGATTGATTTTTCAGACTGCAAAGTTAATGCTTTTTTCACGTTTATAAACAATTTGTGCCGTTTTTTAAATGTTAATTATATGAAACGAGGCTTTGTGGCCACACTTCGCGTCATACAGACCATCCTTTTTGGCTC
>CAMWXQ010000127.1 GCA_947178235.1 uncultured Muribaculaceae bacterium | reverse complement strand
CCCCGAGACTATCCTCCCCCCCGACGACAAGAAAAAGAAACGATAACCGCCCAAATATGATTCCAACCTCAACCTTGAAACGCATCTGTGCCGAATCGACCGACGAATACACCCTGCTGCGGCTCACCCCACAGCACATCGAGCTCGCCCCCGATGCCGTGATGCGCATGAGGCGCGCGGCATACGACGCCGACGTGGCGATGGTCTACGCCGACTTCTACGACGCCGACGGATCGCTCCATCCCCTCATCGACTGCCAGGCGGGCAGCGTCCGCGATGACTTCGACTTCGGCCACGTCGTACTCATCAAGACCGACATCATGCAGGAAGCCCTCGACGCCACCGACCGCGACTTCGAGGCCGCAGGGTGGTATGACCTCCGCCTCCGCATCTCCGAGTACGAACTCCCCCTGCATATCCCCGAGCCGCTCTACGCTGTGAGCGCCTCCCGCTCCGAGGAGGAGGGCGAAGCTCAGTTCGCTTACGTCGACCCGCGCAACCGCAAGTCGCAGATCGAGATGGAGGAGGCTTTCACGGCCTATCTCAAACGCATCGGGGCGTACATCCCCGCCTCACAGGTCACGAGGGTCGATGTCGGCGAGGGGAGTTTCCCCGTCGAGGCCTCGGTCATCATCCCCGTACGCAACCGTGTGCGCACAATCCTCGATGCCGTCGGGTCGGCTCTCGCACAGGAGACAGACTTCCCGTTCAACGTCATCGTGGTCGACAACGAAAGCACCGACGGAACCCTCGAAGCCCTCGGAGGCGTCCGTGACGCCCGCCTCATCGTGGTCGACGCATCGCGCCTCGAATGGAAGCACTATGGCATCGGCGGATGCTGGAACCTCGCGCTCGACCATCCCCTCTGCGGACGCTTTGCCGTGCAACTCGACAGCGACGACCTATACTCGGGCCCCGACACGCTGCGGAGGATTGTCGAGACCTTCTATGCCGAGGGTTGCGGGATGGTCGTGGGCTCCTACACGCTCACCGACTTCGAACGCAACATCCTCCCCCCGGGCCTCATCGACCACCGCGAGTGGACCGACACCAACGGCCGCAACAATGCCCTCCGCATCAATGGCTTCGGAGCCCCGAGAGCATTCTACACTCCTCTGGCGAGGGAACTGCGCTTCCCCGACACCTGCTATGGCGAGGATTACGCAATGGCCCTCGCCGTCTCGCGCTCTCACCCCGTAGGGCGCATCTACGACAGCCTCTACCTCTGCCGCCGATGGGAGGACAACACCGACCACGCCCTCCCCATCGAGCGCATCAACCGCAACAACCACTACAAGGACTTCATCCGCACGCTCGAAATCACGCGGCGCATCTATCCTTGAACCATACCATCCATACACAGACACAGTGAAATATTCTGAAAAAGAAATAATCGAGTGGATTCTCGGACAGGCACCCTTATGGACCCTGCTGAGGGAGAACGTGTCCCGCACCCTCGACGCAGGGAAGCATCGCCGCGACACGATGCTCGGCACGGGACTGATGACCGCCACCGTACAGGTCCTCGCCCACCGCAAGGCATCCGCGACCGCCGACCTCTCCGACGCCCTCTCGGGCCGTCGCCCATGCTTCCTCTGCAAGGATGCACGCCCCCGCGAGCAGAAGATTATCCCGTGGGAGGGGTACGAGATTCTGGCCAACCCCTATCCACTCGCCATGCCCCACCTCACCATCGCGTCGGCCACCCACCGCCCGCAGCTCATCGCGCCCAACATCCGCGACATGGCCCGTCTCACCCGTGTCCTCCCCGACATGGCCATCTTCTACAACGGCCCGCGCTGCGGCGCATCTGCCCCCGACCATATGCACTTCCAGGCCGTCCCGAAGACCGCCATCGACACAACCTGGACCCTCGACCCCGAGCTTATACCCCTCCGCGACGAGGGGCGCGCACGTCTCTACGCCATACGCCCCGACCTCACCCCCGTTCCATTCTTCGAGATCATCTCCTCGTCCGACGCCGACACGGTGCGTCTCTTCGACACCCTTCTCGCGGCACTCCCGCAGGGCGACCTCGAGCCGATGGTCAACGTATGGGCCTTCGGCACACGCGAGGGCACGCGCATTGTCATCATCCCGCGACGGGCCCATCGTCCATCCTGCTACGGAACAGCCGAGGGTGAGCTCACCGTCAGCCCCGCGTCGCTCGAGATGGCAGGTCTCTTCACAACCCTCTCCCCCGCACAGGCCGAGCTGCTGACCGAGGGGAAAATCCTCGAAATCCTCGGCGACGTATGTCTCACAATACCCGAATACGCACTCATATGCAAGCATCTGACACGCAAATGACCGCCCCCGAGATCTCGGTCGGAATCTTCACGAGGCCCGAAGCCGACTTCACCCTCCACGGCCTCTTCCAGACCCCCGCGGGAGAGATCGTATCGGGCAGCCACAAGGTCTCAGCCTCGGGCGACAAGGTTGTTTGGAAAGGGGGCGAGTGGGACGAGCTCCTGCTCATCCCCTCCTCGCTCGACGGCGACTCCTTCGAGCTTCAAGGTGTCACCATCGGCATCAACTTCCACTGGCAGCGCAAGGAGAAACAACGCTTCCGCGGGACACTCCGCATCATTGCCCGCGACGGTGAGGTTACCGTCATCAATATCGTGCCGATCGAGGAATACATCACATCGGTGATTTCGAGCGAGATGAAGGCCTCATCCTCCATGTCGCTGCTCCGCGCCCACGCCGTCATCTCACGCTCATGGGTTCTCGCACGTCTGATGGGTCAGAAGGCGGGAGACCGCTCGGAGATGCGCGACGATGCCGACGAGATAGTCCGATGGTGGGACAACGAGGAGCACTCCCTCTTCGACGTCTGTGCCGACGACCACTGCCAGCGCTACCAGGGAATCTCACGCATACAGGATTCTGCCTTCTACGCCGCTGCGGACACCCGTGGCATTGTCCTCACCACCGACGGGGGCACACGCATCTGCGATGCCCGCTTCTCCAAGTGCTGCGGAGGGGTCTTCGAGATTTTTTCGACCTGTTGGGCCGACGAGGACGAACGCCACACCTACCTCAAACCCCGCCGCGACTGGACAGACCCCACGGCATTCCCCAACCTCACCATCGAGAAGAACGCCGCCGAGTGGATCGAGGGGTACCCGTGGGCCTTCTGCCGTACGACCAACAAGATGATTCTCAACCAGGTGCTCAACTCGTACGACCTCTCCAAGAATGACATTTACCGATGGACTGTGACCTACACCCGCGAGGAACTCACCAATCTCGTGAGGGTCAACCTCGGCCGTGACCTCGGCACCATCCAGTCGCTCGAACCGCTCGCCCGAGGCATGTCGGGGCGCATATACCGACTCCGCATCAATGGCTCGAAGGGTTCCATCGTCATCGGCAAGGAGCTTATGATACGCCGCGTCCTCTCGGACACCCATCTCAAAAGCTCGGCCTTCACCGTCCACGTCGAGGGGGACACATTCACCCTCAGGGGCGCAGGCTGGGGCCACGGCGTCGGCCTCTGTCAGATTGGCGCGGCCATGATGGGCGAGACTGGGTACAGTTGGGAAGAGATCCTCCGCCGCTACTATCCGGGTGCCGAACTCACCAAATTGTATTGACCTCATGGAGACCACTGCCCTCACACGCCGTCGCTCCCCCTGGTGGTGGGTACCGACCCTCTATTTCGCCCAGGGTATCCCCTACATCGCCGTGATGACCCTCTCTGTCATCATGTACAAGCGTTTCGGGTTCTCCAACACCGACATCGCCCTCTACACGGGTTGGCTATACCTCCCGTGGGTCATCAAGCCGTTTTGGAGCCCCTTCGTGGACATATTCTCGACCAAACGCCGCTGGATTCTCGCCATGCAGTGGGGTGTGGCCCTCACCTTTGCCGCCATCGGCCTCACCGTCGGAGGCCCGCTCTTCTTCCGCCTCTCTCTCGCGGTATTTTGGTTAGTTGCCTTCATCTCGGCCACCCACGACATCGCCGCAGACGGCTACTATATGCTCGCCCTCGACGAGAAGCAGCAGTCCTTCTACGTCGGCATCCGATCGACCTTCTACCGCATCGCCTCGGTCGTCGGCCAGGGTGCCCTCGTCGTGCTTGCGGGCGAAATTGAGACCCGAACGGGCAACCTCACCCTCGCGTGGAGCTCGGTGTTCTACCTCTTGTCGGCCCTCTTCCTCGGCTTTGCCCTCTACCATGCATGTTCGCTTCCCGCCGTCGAGAATCCCGCCCCTCGGGAGACCTCGGTGGCCGACATCGCCCGCGAGTTCGGCAAGGTCTTCGTGAGCTTCTTCCGCAAGCCTCAGATCGGCATGGCCCTCGCCTTCATGCTCCTCTACCGACTGCCCGAGGCTCAGCTCGTTAAACTCATCACCCCCTTCCTGCTCGACCCTGTCGAGAGCGGTGGGCTCGGAATGAGCACGTCACAGGTCGGATTGGCCTACGGGACGGTCGGGATCATCGGCCTCACGCTCGGCGGAATCATAGGCGGCATCCTCGTTGCCCGACGCGGCCTCCGCTACTGGATGCGCCCGATGGCGTGGAGCATGTCGCTCACCTGTCTGACATTTGTCTACCTCAGCTACGCCACGACACCCTCGATAGCGGTCATCGACCTCTGTGTCTTTGTCGAGCAGTTCGGCTACGGCTTCGGGTTCACGGCCTATATGCTCTACCTCATCCAGTTCTCCGAGGGGGAGTTCGCCACCGCCCACTACTCGATCTGCACAGGCTTCATGGCCCTCGGGATGATGCTCCCCGGCATGGCAGCCGGATGGCTCGCCGACCATCTCGGGTACCGCCTCTTCTTCCTGTGGACAATCCTCTGCTGCCTCGCCACGATCGGAGT
>CAMWXQ010000126.1 GCA_947178235.1 uncultured Muribaculaceae bacterium | reverse complement strand
GGGCGAGGGTGCGGGGGTGTTTTTTGTGGCGGTTTTGGGGGTAGTGTGGGAGATTTTTGCTATTTTTGCAAGTATGAAAGTCGTAATCCAACGTGTGACGGAGGCTTCGCTCTCGATCGGGGGCGGACTGAGGTGTGCCATCGGGCGTGGTCTGATGGTGCTCGTGGGTGTGGCTACGGGCGATACGGAGGATGACGCGCGCCGCCTCGCGGCCAAGACGGTGAACCTCCGCATCTTCGACGATGAGGCGGGGGTGATGAATCTCTCGCTCGCGCAGACGGGTGGCGAGATGCTGGCCGTGAGCCAGTTCACCCTGCTCGCGTCCACACGCCGCGGCAACCGCCCCTCCTATATCGACGCTGCGCCCCACGAGCTCGCCATCCCGCTCTATGAGCTCTTCTGCGCCGAGTGCGGACGCCTGCTCGGGCGACCCGTGGAGACGGGCGTATTCGGGGCTGACATGCAGGTGGGGCTCGTGAACGACGGCCCCGTAACAATTGTTATCGATTCGAGGTCATGAGTGCGTCGCCCGATCTGTCACAGCTCCAAGCCATGGTGGACGGCTGGATCACCACCGTGGGCAACGGCTACTTCGGGCCGCTGACCAACGGTCTGGTCCTGGCCGAGGAGGCGGGGGAGGTTTGCCGCATACTCGCGCGCCTCTACGGCGACCAGCGCCCGAAGCCGGGCGACCCCGCGACCGCCGAGGCCCTGGCCGACGAGCTCGCGGACGTGATATGGGTGTGCGCGGCCCTGGCAAACCAGACCGGCACGGACCTGACGGCGGCCATGGCACGGAACCTCGCGAAGAAGACGCGACGCGACCGCGACCGCTTTGGCGACCGGACAACAAACGAATAATCAACTGCTTAACTCAACTATACAGACAACTATGGACAAATATCAGAAGCTCTTTGCCGACTCACGCGTCACCACCGACGACGCCGTCGTATCCGAAAAGGTGAAGGAGATCCTCGACAAGCATCTCGAAGAGAACCGCAAGCCCGAGGTGTTGCGCCAGCTCTTCAACTCGATCGACCTCACCACGCTCAAGAGCAC
Organism: uncultured Muribaculaceae bacterium; assembly: GCA_947178235.1. GTDB lineage: Bacteria > Bacteroidota > Bacteroidia > Bacteroidales > Muribaculaceae > Duncaniella. The sequence continues at coordinate 3,812 of CAMWXQ010000126.1, read as the reverse complement.
CGACTCGCAGCGTTCGGTGGCCGACTTCGTGGAGCGCGTCAATGCCTTCGAGGGCGAGTATCCCGAGCTGCCCAACGTGGCCGCCATCTGTGTGTACCCCAACTTTGTGCCCGTGGCCCGCACAGTCCTCGACGTGAGCGAGGTCGACATCGCCGCCGTGGCCGGATGCTTCCCCTCGGCGCAGAGCTTCATCGAGGTGAAGATTGCCGAGGTGGGTCTGGCCGTCGAGGCCGGGGCCGACGAGATCGACGTCGTGCTGCCCCTGGGCGACTTCTTCGACAAGGACTATGAGGAGGTCTACGACCAGCTGAGCGAGATGAAGCACTCGTGCCGCGAGGCGATCTACAAGGTCATCCTCGAGACCGGCGCGCTGAAAACCGCCGAGAATATCCGCAACGCCTCGATCCTGGCCATGAACGCCGGCGCCGACTTCATCAAGACCTCGACCGGCAAGGAGAACCCCGGTGCGTCGCTCGAAGCCGCCTACATCATGTGCGAGGCCATCAAGGAGTATTATGCGCAGACCGAGCGCATGGTCGGCTTCAAGGTTTCGGGCGGTGTGGCCACGACCGACGAGGCCCTCGCCTACTACACCATCGTCAAGGAGGTCCTCGGCGAGAAGTGGGTCGGGTCCAACGAGTACTTCCGCATCGGTGCATCGCGCCTCGCCAACAATCTCCTCTCTGACATCCTCGGCCAGGAGACCAAGTTTTTCTGATCCTCATGGAACGCCAATACTGGATTATACAGGACGGCATCCAGGCCGGACCCTACACGCTGGGCCAGCTGGCCCAGCGCGGGGGTCTGACCCCGGATACCCCCGTGTGGTATGACGGTCTCGCCGACTGGACCGTGGCCTCGAATCTGCCCGAGTTCGCCGGGCTCATCGGTGGTGCGGCTCCCCGCCCCGCCGCCCAGGCTCCGTCGTATGCCCCGGGCGACCCCTATGCGCGCGCCGCGGCCGACGGCCAGACACCGCCACCGACATACCTCGTGTGGGCCATCCTCGCGACGGTCTGCTGCTGTGTCCTCACGGGCATCGTGGCCATCATCTATGCCTCGAAGGTCACCCCCGCATGGCAGCGCGGCGACTATGCCGCGGCCCGCGCCGCCTCCGAGAAGGCCGGGTGGTGGGTCATCATCTCCTTCGTCGGCGGCCTCATCTGGGCGCCCTTCTCGGTGCTGTTCAGCATGATGTCCAATACGCTTTGAGCCCCGCGGCCTCTCCCCCGCCCTACCGCGGTGCCGTGCGCCGCAGGCCGTGGCCTCCGCGCCGCCGTGCGGCTGCCGTGGCCCTGTGCGTGGCCCTCGCGGTGTGCGCCGCCTACTATCTGCTCGACCCCGCCGGGGGGATGCTCCCCCGGTGCCCCTTCAAGGCCGCGACCGGGCTCGACTGTCCCGGGTGCGGTGCCCAGCGGGCCCTTCACGCCGCCCTCCACGGCGACCTGCGTGCAGCCGCGGGGTACAATCTCCTGCTCGTGGCCGAGGTGCCCGTCCTGGGGCTGATGCTCGCCGCCGAGCTGATGCCCCGCCGTCTCGGGCGTGTGCGCCGTGTGACCGCATCAAGACCCTTTATTCTCACATTCCTCGCCATCATCATCCTGTGGACCATATACCGCAACCTCTGTCCGGCCTGACCCGGCGCGACCATCTCCTGCGCGTGCTGCTCTTTGTCGCAGCCACGGCGCTCCTGGTCTATTTCCTTCCCCGCTCCGACAAGGACCACTACACCTACGAGGTCAACCGACCCTGGTCGTATGCCCTGCTGACGGCCCCGTTCGACATACCCGAGCATCTCGACTCGGTGAGCGCCGCGCTCATCAAGGACAGCATCGACACCCACTTCGAGCCTGTCTACAAGCGCGACGCCGCGTTGGAGAAGACCATCATCTCGGACTACTCGACGCGCCTCAACGAAGCCACGGGCCTCGACATCACCCCCGCGCAGAAGAATCAGATAATCAAGGCTATCCGCACCATCTACGAGAACGGCATCGTGAGCCCCGAGACATATGCCAAGATCTCGGAGGGTGAGCTGCCCGCCGTGCGTTTCGTGCACGACAACATGGCCATCTCGATGCCCACGCGCAACTTCCTCTCCCCCTTCCGCGCCTACGAGCGGCTCGACTCGACGCTGAGGGAGGCCGACATCCGCGCCGCCGTCACACAGACCAAGCTCTCGGAGGTCCTCACCCCGAATATCGTGCTCGACTCGGTGACGACGCGCAGCCTGCTCATGGACTCGTATCAGCGCGCCCTCGCCCCCGTGGGGGTCATCCAGCAGGGGGAGCGAATCATCGACAAGGGTGACATCGTGACCTCGCGCATCGCCACAATCCTCCAGACCTACGAGGAGATGCTCGACGAGCGCGGCGACGGCGCACACCTCACGCAGAACCACTATCCCATCGTCGGCCAGACGCTCTACATCCTTATCCTCCTCGCGGCGCTCTACGGATACCTCTTCTTCTTCCGCCCCGACTATATGGCTGACCGCCGCACGGTCGTGTTCATCGTCTCGTGGGTGACGGTTTTCAGCCTCTTCGCCTTTGCGATGATGTCGACCTTCACCTCGGGTCTCTACCTGGTCCCCTTCACGGTCATCCCGATACTGATGGTGGTGTTCCTCGACTCGCGCACGGCCTACTTCACCCACTTCATCACGGTGCTCATCGCGGCCCTCCTGGCCACATTCCAGCTCGAATTCATCTTCATGCAGTTCATCGCCGGCGTGGTGGCCATCGACTCGCTCAAAGACCTCTCGCGCCGCTCCCAGCTCATACGCACGGCGGTGCTCATCTTCGTCGCCTACGCGCTCTGCTACCTGAGTGTCGAGGTGATGCAGACAGGCTCGGTGAACAAGACCGACGGGCGCATCTACGGCGCCCTGGGCATCAATGCGATACTCATCTCGTTCAGCTATGTGCTGATGTTTGTCATCGAGCGTCTCTTCGGCTACACCTCGCGCGTCACCCTCGTCGAGCTCTCGGACACGAACAACCCCCTGCTGCGCGAGCTCTCCGAGAAGTGTCCCGGGACCTTCAACCATTCGATGGCCGTCAGCAACCTGGCCGGTGCCGCCGCGGCGGCCATCGGCGCCAAGGAGCAGATGGTGCGCACGGGTGCCCTCTACCACGACATCGGCAAGATCAAGAATCCCGCCTTCTTCACCGAGAATCAGCACGGCGTCAATCCCCACGACGCCCTCGATCCCATCCAGAGTGCCCGTGTGGTCACCGGCCATGTGCGCGACGGCATCGCCATGGCCGACAAGGCCAAGCTCCCGCAGGCCATCAAGGACTTCATCTCGCAGCACCACGGCGCGGGCATGGCGCGGTACTTCTACACCACATACGCCAACGCCCATCCCGGCGAGGAGGTCGACAAGTCTCTCTTCTCCTACCCCGGGCCCGACCCGCAGAGCCGCGAGACCTCGATACTCATGATGGCCGACGCCGTCGAGGCCGCCTCGCGCTCGCTCAAGCAGCATACACCCGAGGCGATCGCCGCCCTGGTGAACAAGATTGTCGACGGACAGATTGCCGAGGGTCGCCACAACCAGTCGCCCCTGTCGTTCCGCGACGTGCGCGCCATCAAGGAGAGCTTCATCCAGAGGCTCATAACCATGTACCACTCGCGCATCTCCTATCCCGAGCTCAGCAAGGAGGCCAAGGCCACCGCCGAGGCCCACAAGTCCGAGCCCGAGACCACCGAACCGAAACCCGAATCAGAAACCACTGAGAAACAATGAAGAAGACCCTCGCCGCCCTCGCCCTCTCGGCCCTCGCCGCCCTCGGCGCATCGGCATATAC
>CAMWXQ010000125.1 GCA_947178235.1 uncultured Muribaculaceae bacterium | reverse complement strand
GGCTCGACGTGGACCCTGCCCCCCGTCTGCAGCGACCAGTCCTAGTCGGTGAGAAAGATGCCGCGCATCTCCACCGAGGCCCCTTGCGTGTCTGCGAATCCCTCGGGGAGCGTCAGCCGCCCGCGGCGCGCAGGGGTCACGTCCCCCCACCATACCCACGGGCTCACCCCCGCCCTGCGCGAGAGTTCGAGCAGTCCGTAGGCCGTTCCGCGGCCATTCGAGCCCGTAACGAGAATCTGCCCGTCCGCGAGGGTTATGTTGAATCCGTCCGTGAGGGTGTCGAGCCGTTCGACCGGGACACCCGCCCCGCTCAGACGCGAGCGCTGGGCGTCGGTGGCGCGGTCGAGCTGCATGAGGCGGATCGTCGCCCGCACGGCGTCCGACTGTACGGCCCGCATCCCTGTGACCGCCTCCATGTCCGAGGCGAACATCTCCGCGGCCGTTCCGACGACGAGGTCTGCGGGAGTATCCACACAGAAGCTCACGGGTGCCGTGCCGTCGAACCACACGAAGTCACCGCCCCGAGCCACGACGGGCAGCAGGGCGAGCATCACGGCGGCAACGGCACGGAGCAGGGCTCTCATCACGGATCAGTTGCCGTAAGGCTTGGTCGAATCTGTGAAGGGTGAGTCGAACCACACGAAACTCTCCACCGCGTCGGGCTCGGCGGGGTCGAAGCCGTCGAAGTCCGTGAGGTGGGCGGCGAGCTCGGGCACGGCCGTTTTCAACCCCTCGGCCACACACTTGGCTACCTCGTATGCCCCGTATGGATTGAAGTGTGTATTGTCGGCGAGTTCCTCGGTCTGTCCGGGATATGTGCCCGCGGGATAATGAACGAGTGCCCCCTTGCTCCCCTCGACGCCGAGGGTCTCAAAGAGGGTCGTGGTCATCGCCGTGAGGTCAATGACGGGTACCCCTTCGCGCTCGGCCACGGTCTTGACCGCCGCCACATAGTCTCCGTGGGTGTTGATGATCTTCCCCTCATCGTCGAATCTGCGGCGGGCCGTCGGAGTGATGAGCACAGGCTTCAAGCCCTTCTTGCGCGCCTCGTCGATGAAGCGTTTGAGATTGGTCGAGAAGTTGTACCACGCCCCCGAGCCGGGCCCGCGGTCCTTCTCGTCATTGTGGCCGAACTCGATGAGGACATAGTCCCCCTTGCGGGCCATGCTCATGACCTTCGCCCAACGGCGCGAGGATATGAACGAGGTCGTGCGCTGACCACTCTCGGCCTGGTTGGAGACCACGACACCGCCGTCGAAGAAGCGCGGAATCATCTGCCCCCAGCTCGCATAAGGCTCATAGGCATTGTCCACGACCGTACTGTTGCCGCACAGGTAGACGGTCGTCACCGCCGTGTCGGCCGGCTCGACCGCGACGTGGCGCACGGCGGGAGCCTCGCCGTTGAATTCGAGCGTCAGTCGGTCATCCCACGACGGCAGTCCGACCTCTCGGGGATTGATCTTCACCGAATCCTTGCCGTTGATGGGAGTGTCGCGCTTGTTGAGCATGAAAGTCCTTGTCTCGCTCTTCCCCTTGGCGACCTCCACAGGGTCGGCAAGGAGGCGGCGCTGCTCGGCGCGGATGAATGTCGATGATTTCCGCTTCTTGTCGCCGAAGGTCACGGTGACCTTATAGTTGCCGTCGGGTACAGCCACGGAGAAGTAGAACGGATTCTTCCCGTCGGGAGCGGTCCCGAAGTCGTAGCCATACCCTTGCTCCGAAGTGTAAGGGGTCATCCCCGTCATATCGAACTCCATCGGAGCCTGAGCGAGAACTGAAAGCGAACACGCCACAGCGAGCGAAGCGTGGAGAAGTCTGAGCTGATATTTCATGGTAAAAATTTTATGTAACCGTGCGTGCGTCCCGCCATCGGCGTGGTGCAATGCAAAGTTACGACAAATCCCGCTCTTTTCAAAACATACCGCTGCCCGCACTCCTCACTCAACTTTTTCGTAACGCATCCTTATCGATCGGACTTTATCTCGATTGGCATCATACTCAAAGTTATTCTGCAAAATCCGTCTGTCGGTTCGACCATCGCCATCACGCAACAGGGATAGATCGGGTCTGAAACTTTCAGTTTCTATTCCGGCCAAATCCAATATCGTATGGGACAGATCGCTATTGTAGATAGCCTTGTGCGTATTCTTCCTCAGCCTTTCCACATCTTCGGGATAAAGCTCTTTGAACTTATCGCTGACCCATATCATTACGGGCACCTCAAAAAGAATCCTTATACTCTCATCCGGGACATTAATCTGGCGACCCATAGCATCGCGATAATCATACACCTCCTCACCATGATCCGGTGCATAAATCATTATCGCAACATCATCCCGAAGTTTATCAATGATTTCCGAAAGGACATAGTCGTTGTATAGCGTGGCATTGTCATACTCAGCAACCATCTTTGCCTGTTCAGCATTATCATATCCGTACGACGAATAGTCTTTTGCCGAAAACTTCGCAAAATCGGCAGGGTAACGTTGTTCAAAGTCCACATGCTGCCCCAAGATATGGTATATCGTCAAATTGCGGGAAGAATCTTCATTCGGGGAGTAAACCGAGACAAATTCTCCATCATAAGTCTCACTTCCGGCATTATAATCATCCATGCTCTGTTTCTGGACATCGTAGTTGCTCAGAAAGAAGGTACATCCGAAATCAAACTTGGCACTATTCAGAACAGACTGGTTATCAAAATACGAGACATGATACCCACCTTTCTTCATGATGGACGGCAACAACGGGTATTCTACGAACCCCCTGTCCCCCAATATGTCACAGGTAGACAGCATATAACGATACACATCAATCGTACGCGACGAAGATGTCACGACATTATCGTACAGTATCAGAGAACTGTCATTCAGCTCCGACCTCATATACGGATTGGTCTCCATCGGATAACCGTACAATGATGACCTGCCGCGGCCAAATGATTCACCGATGACATATACAATCGCGAGCTCATCTTTTGCCTCTGCATCATCGACCTCGGTGTCGGCTATTGTCTGAGCCAATTTGTCTATCTCACCCATCTCGGGATTGAAGAATGAATCCTTGATTGCAAAATAGTACACGATAGGCGTGTTCGCATCTGTCATATTGTGCATTCGCTTCCAGTACCGATCATAGGTGTTGAGACACTTCCGGATGCGGAGAGGCGAATAGACAACCGAGAGAGCAAGCGCACCGCCGACAAGGCACACCACGACCCGATTGTCCAATCTCAATGTTTTTCCGATCTTTACCGCATACCCTCGCTTCCACACGAAGTTCCACAACAAAAAGAATATGACTGTGGCTGCCGAGCATACTGCAGCTTTCGCAATCGGAACCATCGCAAATCCGATGAACTCTTTGGACTCCGCGAGGTTGCTCTGCAAGATCAATATTGCTATTACACTCTTGAAACGTGTATGCTGACAGAAAAGACAACCCAATTCAACAAAGAACAAAAGGTTGGCTATTACGAAAACGGTGTACCACAGCCATCGCTTGCGGGAGGCAAGCCAACATACAAGCAGGCTTATCAGTATTGACTGAGGCAATACTGATTTCAACATATCCCCAAGTTCGAACCCGTCAAAACTCGCAGGGACAGACATGAACGCCACGAGCATCACAAACATCGGGAGCTGATCCCATACCAACCGACATACCCGCTGCAAGAAAGCGAACAACTTGCGTGCCATCATGTCCATGACACCTCCTTATCTGCCGATAGACCGCACAATGCACCGGAGCGACAGGGAGTCACCACCCTGTCGACATCATCCGCCATTTTCTTAATTGAATGTCCAATCCCCTTTGCAACATCAAAGTCACAATTTGACAAATTGGATGGATAAATTATTGCCATATATTTAGCCGATTAAATGTATATTATTTATACTACGCAAAAGTACGAAAAAATTCCGCAAAACACAAAACATTTATAGTCTTATAAACGCATCACACGCTCAGACAGGCACATATTGCCACCTAAGGAGAGAACCCGCCCATCTTTCAGGTCTTCGGTTTAGCCGACAGAATGCGCGACAAATCCCGCTCTTTTCAAAACATGGCGCTGCCCGCACTCCTCGTATGCGAGGTGTGCGGGCAGCGGTATAGGGTCGGGCGCTGTCGCGTCTTACTTGGCCTGTTTCTCCTTCTGCTTTTCGAGCTGCTTCTCGATGGCTTCGAGGCCGAGGTCAATGGCCTCCTCGAAGGTGTCGGCGGTCTTGTCGGCCACGACGTCGGGGATGTGGGGGACTGCTATGCGGATGACGGCCTCCTTGTTCATGGACGTCTCGGGCTTGACCACTTTGAGGGTGAAGTCGGCGGTGGCGATGGCCGGGAAACGGCGCACGAGGCGGTCGGTCTTCTTGTTGATGAAGGCGGTGCGGCGATCGTTGATGTCGAAGTGGATGGCTTTGATGTTGGTTTCCATATTATCCTCCTTTTTTTAGTGCACGGGGGTGTGCGGATTGATAGTTGTTCAGTAAGTCTTTGTATGTGACGTGGGTGTAGACCTGCGTCGAGGCGAGCGATGCGTGGCCGAGCATCTCGCGGACCGAGGCTATGGGAGCCCCGCCGTTGAGCATGTCCGTAGCACACGAGTGGCGAAGGACATGGGGACTGAGGCGGGCGGCGTGTGCGCCACCGGCTTCGAGACCCGAGTGGACCACGTTGTAGATGAGCTTGCGGTAGAGCGGCCTCCCGTCCTCGCGCACAAAGAATGGCGCCTGCGGGTCCTTGGCTGAGATTCGGGTGGCCTCCGAGGCGTCGCGCAGGCGGCGATAGCTCTCTATCGCCCCGCCGAGCTCGCTCCCGAAGGGGACTACTCTCTCTTTATTACGCTTTCCGAGTACTTTTAGTTCACCGCGCGCGACATCCACATCGGCCTCGCGC
>CAMWXQ010000124.1 GCA_947178235.1 uncultured Muribaculaceae bacterium | reverse complement strand
GTCGTAGTCGAAGAGGTCGGGCTGTACGGCTGTGTCGGACGAGATGCCGCTGACCATGACGCCGGCGCGTTTGTATCGGATGCCGCTGCGGTAGATGGCGCGGAGGATCGTGGCGGAGGCGCGGACTATCTCGATGGTCGAGGCGGTGGGGGTGGCGAAGGTGGTCGAGGCACTGCCGTCGTATTGTTCGAGGTCCTGGCGGAAGCGGTTGGACTGGACGAAGACAGTGAGCATGGAGCAGACGGAGTGCTGACGGCGCAGCTTGATGGCACAGCGGCCGGCGAAGTTGGCGACGTGGATGTTGATGTCGGCGAGGGCGGTGAGCATACCGGGGAAACTGCGGCTGGTGAGGATGCTTTTCTTGGTCATGGTCTCGATGTCGTCGGTGTCGAGGACGCTGCGGCCGTTGAGTTCGTCCCATGTCCGCTCGCCTGTGACGTGAAAGCGTGTGCGGACAAGCTCACGAGGCCACTCGGCGAAGTCGAGTGCCGTGCGCGCGCCCATGGTCTGGATGACCTTGCGCATACGGCGGCCTATGCCCCAGACGTCGCCGACGGGGAGCAGGGAGAGGGCCTTGCGGCGTGCGGTGTCGTCGGCGATGATGCAGCATTTGTGGTAGCCGGGATAGCGTTTGGCGAATCGGCTCGCGACCTTGGCGAGGGTGCGTGTGGGGGCTATGCCGAGGCTGACAGGTATGCCCGTGCAGCGTTCGACATAGGCGCAGAGGCGTTCGCCCCACGGCCGGAGGGTCTCCGTGGGGATGCCGTCGAGGTCGAGGAAGGCCTCGTCGATGGAGTACTGCGAGATGGCGGGGGCTTCCTCGGCGAGGATGCTCATGACGCGCGCGGACATGTCGCCGTAGAGTTCGTAGTTCGAGGAGAAGGCTGTGATGCCGGCGTTGGGGTAGAGTTCACGCAGCTGATAGTAGGGCAGACCCTCGCGGACACCCATGGCCTTGACCTCGGCCGAGCGGGCCACGACGCATCCGTCGTTGTTGCTGAGCACGACCACGGGCTTCCCGTCGAGGTCGGGGCGGAAGACCCGCTCGCACGAGCAGAAGAAGTTGTCGCAGTCCACGAGGCCTACCATCTCTCGGTCCCCGGCCTCCTCTTCCGGTTGGCCTTGATGGTGTGTGTGACTATTCCCCATACCTTGAACCGACATTCGGGGGTGATTTCTATCGGTCGGTAGTCGGGGTTGGAGGGCATTAGCCAGAGGCGGCGCGGGCCGTCGAAGCGGAGGCGTTTGAGGGTGAATTCTCCGTCGAGACAGCATACGGCGAGGTCGCCGTGGGCGGGTTCGAGGCTGCGGTCGATGACAAGGAGGTCCCCTTCGGTGATCCCCTCACCCGACATAGAGTCGCCGGCGACGCGGGCGTAGAATGTCGCGGCGGGGTGTCGGATGATTTCGCGGTTGAGGTCGAAGGAGGGTGTGAGGTAGTCCTGGGCGGGGCTTGGGAATCCGGCTCTCACTCCCTCGTCGGCATAAGGGAGCGGGAGACTGACGGCAGTGGAGGCGCGGTAGATGTTGAGCGTGGGGGTCATGTGCGGGAGGATAGTTGAAGTGACCCCCAAAGTTACGCCGAGAGATGGGCAGGATTCAAGCCCAGCAAGGTTAAGAATTGAGAATTGGGAATTGGTCTAATTAGTCTAATTGGTCTAATTGGACCAATTGGTTAATTCTCAGTTTTTATGACATATTGCTGATAATAAGATAGAATCAGTGTCGTCATGGGGATGGCGATGATCATGCCTATGAGGCCGAGGAGAGTGCCCCATACCGAGAGGGAGAGAAGGATTATGGCGGGATTGAGCCCCATCACCTTGCCCATGATCTTGGGTGTGAGGATGTAGTCGCAGATGCTTTGGCTCACAAGGTAGACCAGACAGCACTTGCCCAGCAGGGGCCAGAATTCGACACCTCCGCCGAGCGAGGTTATGTAACACACGACCGCCACAGGGATGAGGGTGATATACTGGAAATAGGGTATCAGATAGAGGACCCCGACGGTGATGCCGAGGACGATGGCGAGCGGGATGCCCACGATCGAGAAACCTATACAATAGAATACGGCAGCGCAGAGGGCGAGCACGACCTGGACACGGAAGTACCGGTCCATGCTCATCTTGATGTCATCCTCGATACGGTAGACTGGCTTGCGGTACTTCGGGGGAACCATCAGGCGGAAACCCTTCATGAGGCGGGGATAGTCTATGAGGATGAATATGACATATATGAAAGTCAAGAACCATTCGAGGGTGCGGAACACGATGCCGAGCGAGAAGCTGACGATCGAGACCCCCTTGTTGACGATGGTCGTGAGGTGGCCGTCTTCGAGGATGACTTTGAGGTGGTCGAGATTGATGAGGTCGCGTAGGTAGCGCGAGAAGCTGTGGGGGAGGAAGGGTATGTCTATCTCCTTCGAGCCGTATGTGCGTATCATATCCTCCATGTGGTCGAGCTCGGCTGTGACGGTCGGGGCGAAGAGATAGAGCAGGCCGCCGATGACGAGGGTGGTTTCGAGCAGGGTGAGGAATGTCGCAATCACGCGGTTGCGTATCCTCAGCACACGCATATTCAGTTGCAGCACCGGTTCGAGGAAGTATGCTATGAGACATGCCACGCAGAAGGGGAGCAGAACATTGGCCAGGAGGCCGAGCAGCCATACGACTACGGCGATGGCTCCGAGCATGAAGAGGATTCGGACAGTGCGGTCGAAGGTGAACGGACGTGAGGTAAACATGACGGATACCGATGAATATTGGAAAATATTTATTCAAATTTGGGTTTGTCGGGTGTCAGTAGCCCGAATCGCGGAGCGAGGCAGGATCCGTGTAGAAATCGGGGCTCAGAAGATCGGCCACCGACGCCTCGGGATGGGATTTGAGATAAGCCTCGACAATCCTCGTCCCGACCCATCGACCCGCAGCCCCCGGCGTATCGGGCGAGAGCAGGGTTGTGGCCGGCGAGAGAGAGATGAATCCGCGCAGCACGGCGGGGTCCGATGAGTAGAGCCACTGGCGCTCGGCCATGAGCCGCCAGATTTCATCCTCGTGCGCGGCGAGGAACCCGAGTTGCCCGCGGTCGAATCCCGCAGCCTCCTCGGCCTCCATGCCGGTCAGACGCGCGACCGCCTCGGCGACGGCGCCCTCATAGAGCATGGCTTGGAGCAGCGTAGGATTGCCCGACGGGGCGAAAGGCCGGTTGACCCTCACCACGGCTTCGGCGACATCCACGGGGAGACGCTCACCGACCTTACGCCCGCGGATAAAGTCGGGGAAGTATCCGTATGCTGGATACTCCGTGCCGAGATAGTGGTTGAGCCCGACAAAGACCATCGTGTCGGCCACAATCACAGACTGGTTGAATGGTGAGATGACGGCGAAGAAGTGTGGCACCGCCACTCCCGGCAGAACCTCGGGCATACGCGCCGCGATCCGTCCCAGAGCCCTCTCCTGTGCCCCCATGTCTGCAAAAGCCGAGTCTACCGCCGACAGATGGGCAGCGATCGAGGGCTTCGAGGGATAGGCACGAAGGGCCGAGTCGGTAGGCTCGCCGTAGCCCGAGAGGGCAAAGAGTGTGGCCACAGCCCTCTGGCCGAGCGTGTCGGCGGGAGCGTGGCCCGCGGCGAGGTCGCGGTCTATGCGGTGGAGCCGCGCGGGAGCTTCGTCAGCTCCCCCACAGGCCGTGAGGAGGGCCGCAGCGAGCGCGGCATATGGCAGTACGGGAATTTTCATGGCCCAAAAGTAGCGAAATTTCGGGAATTTTTCACAAAAAAAGGTGAGCATGGTCTCGGGAGCGGAGTTTTTTCGTAATTTTGCAAAGATTTTTCCCAGACTAATCCCGCGTCCGCCATGCGTCTCGCCAAACTCCTTTTCATACTCATTGTCTGTGTCGCAGTCCCCTTCGGCGGGGCCGCGGCCAAGGATTTCACCGTCGTCATCGACGCCGGCCACGGAGGCCGCGATGCCGGGGCCCTCGGTCTGCGCACCAACGAGAAAGAAATCAACCTCAATGTGGCTCAGAAACTGCGCAAACTCATCCTCGACAACATGGATGATGCCCGTGTAGAGATGACGCGCGACAAGGATGTGTTCGTACCACTCCAAGGACGTGCCGACTTCGCCAACCACAAGCACGCCGACGTATTCATCTCGATACACGCCAACTCGCTCGACCGCAAGTCGCCGACATACAGCCGCGTCAACGGCGCCGCCGTCTATACCCTCGGTCTCGACCGCTCGGACACCAATCTCAGCGTGGCTATGCGCGAGAATGCCGTCATGAAGATGGAGGACGACTACACGACGGTCTACGAGGGCTTCGACCCCTCATCGACCGAGAGCTACATAGCCTTCGAGATGATGCAGCACAAGAATATGGACCAGAGCGTCCGCCTGGCCGAGGCTGTGCAGAACCAACTTGTGCGAACCGCCGGTCGCAAGAACAACGGCGTGCGCCAGGCCCCCTTCTGGGTGCTCGTGCGCACAAGTATGCCCGCCATCCTCGTGGAGCTCGACTTCATCTCAAACCCGCGCATGGAGAAGTTCATGGCGAGCGACGAGGGCTCGTCATTGCTGGCCACGGCCATCTACAACGGCCTGCGCAACTACCGCAACCGCGGCGGCAAGCCGACAAAGGTCACAAAGCCCTCCCCCACTCCCGCCGAGACCGTCACCGAGACCGCGCCGGCGCCCTCGGCCGACGAGCCGAAAGCCTCGGCTGAGGATGACGACCGCATCGTCTACAAGATACAGTTCATGACCGCACCGACCCTGCTCAAAGAGGGGCACAAGAGCTTCAAGGGGCTCACCGCCGTGGACCACTACAAGGACGGCGGCACATATAAATACATGACTCTTATAAACAGCTCCGAGCCCACGAGAAAAGAGTCAAGCTCGGAT
>CAMWXQ010000123.1 GCA_947178235.1 uncultured Muribaculaceae bacterium | reverse complement strand
CAAGCAGAAGAAGGCTTACGATCTTGCCTCTTGTCTCGTGGGCTCGGACATGTGTATAAGCCACAGGGATAGGTGGTGTCGAGTTCGAGGCGACCGCCAAGGCGCTGGGCAATGATGCGGGCGATGGTGAGGCCGAGGCCTGCGCCCTGGGTATCGTGGTCGAGTTTGGTGAAGCGCTGGAAGATCTTCTCCTTGTTCTCGGGATTGATGCCGATGCCGGTGTCGGTGACATAGAACTCAACCTCATCCTTGCCGAGAAGCTGACGGTAGCCGAGCGTGATCGTACCCTTGGAAGTGAACTTGGCCGCGTTGTTGAGCAGGTTGTTGAGAATCTGCTGGACGCGGGTCGGGTCGGTGAAGAGGTCCATATCCTCGACTTCGGGGTCGATGCGGAGTGTCACACCGGGCTGTACGCGGCGGCGGATGGCCTCGGCCGTTGCGGTACAGAACGAGCGGAGATTGACGACCTGTGGATGCACGGGCATGGGCGAGGACTCGATGTCGGAGAGACGGAGTACGTCGTCGACGATGGTGGTGAGCAGCTCGGTGTTGAGGTCGAGCATATCGGCGAAGCGGGTGATATGCTTGACACCCGACGACTGGACGCAGTCGGCGATGAGGTGCGAGTATTCGGTGATGGCCTGCAAGGGAACCTTGACCTCATAGCTCATGTTCTTGATGAAGTCGCTTTTGAGGTTGTTCGCCTTCTCGGCCTGGGCCTTTGCACGGATGAGATCCTCGCGCGAGACACGCAGGCTCTCGCTCTCTTTGCGCAGTTGCTCGTTGCTCTCGGCCAGGCGCTGGGCGAGTGCCTTGTTGCTGCGCGACTTGTTGAACAGGAGTATCACGAGGGCACTGAGTATGGCACTGGCGATGACGGAGAGGAAGAGGATGTAGAGCTGCAACTTGGACTGGTTCTTGACATTCTCCTGGTCGAGCTTGTAGAGGCGATACTTCATATCGTGTATTGCATAGGCGATCTGCAACTCGCGGAATGAGTGCGACTCGCGGGCATCGAGCTCCTCTTCGAGCACGCCGGCGTACTTCAAGGCTGCCTTCTCGCGCATATCCTCGTCGCCGAGGGCCTCGGCACACTGTATCAGACGCTTGTAGAGCTCATAATTCTGGACTTCGGAAAATTCAGAGCTGTTGATGAGGTCTGCGGCCTTTTTCCAATCCTTCTTGTGGAGGGCATAGTATATCTCGGCCCTGGGGAACCGCTTGAAGGACGCGGCTATGGACGGATCTGAAGCCACGAGTTTCTTGACGCGGCGGTAGTAGTCCTCGATCTGGGCCGGTGTGAGGTTCTCGAAGTTGGACAGGAGGCGCGAGTAGACAGTATAATATGTGGGCGAGTAGTCGCGGAATGGTCTGCCACGCTCCTTGTATTGTTTTTCGAGCTTGGAGACCATCGAAAGGATGCGTCTGTCACAGTCGATGGACTTTTCGGGATCGATACCCGCAAAGGCCACCGCCGCATGGATGCAGTACGCATTGCGGACAGCGAGGGCCGATGCCGGCAGACGGCGGACAAGCGAACCGAGCGAGTCTGAGTAGATGCCGAGGAGCTCGCTGTTGGATGCATGGGAGAGGAGCATACATACGGCGTGGAGCTGTCGGATGCGCTCAAAGAGATCCTCGTCGCCATCCTGGCGCGAATCGGAGATGTCGTCGACAACCTTTTTGAGGAGGCTGTCACGTTCGGCGGCTGTACCGTGGCGCCCCTTGTTGATATTGTCCATCATGTCTATGAAGAGGAGGGTCTCCTTGCGGTCCTCACTGTCGGGCCACTTGTACGCACGCTTGCGAAGCACTCTGAGGACCGAGTCATTCTTCTGTTTGCGGTTGGCGATGTTGCGGATGATGTCGAATGCGGTCTGGCTGTCCCCCGCCCTCTCGGCAAGGCGATACACAGAGTCGGCTATCAAAGCCTGCCTGGCGACAGGTGCTACGTCAAAGAGATTGGTATAGATGTGGACCGAGTCTTCGAGCGTCGCGGTACCGAGGGCCGCATGGAGCGAATCGGTTACCTGTTTCTGACGCTCGGGCGACATAAAGGCCGCCGAAACCCCGAGCACGGAGACAGCCACAAGTGTAAGTATCGACAATAAACGCTTCATTTATGAGGTGTATTTGGTTTTTTAGTTTATCTGTTTTCCTATTTGACTTATGGAAGCACTATCTTCAGTATCTCGCCGGGCTCGTCGACGATCTCGTCGGCATGGGCCTCGCGCAGCTCGCGGGCGGGGCGGAATCCCCATGTGACCCCGCACGAGTCGACACATGCACGTCGCGCCGTCTCCATGTCTATGCCCGAGTCGCCACAGTAGAGAACCTTGCTCTTCGGCGTGGGGACTTTCCCGAGAATCTCGAAGATTATCGATGGATCGGGCTTGGTGGGGATACCCTCCTTCTGACCTTCGACCGCACAGAAGGGGATGTCGGGGAAGATGGTCGAGACGAGACGTTCGACAGCCTCCTGGTACTTGTTGGAGGCCACCGCTACCTTGACCCCGGCCGATGTTAGCGAGCGCAGCAGCTCGGGAATCCCAGGATACGGGGTGGTGGCATCCATGAGGTGGGCATCGTAGTACTCCTTGAATCTTTCGAGCATCGGGTCGACGATCTCGGGAGTACGCGCATCCTCGGGGAGAGCACGCTCGATGAGACGGCGCACACCGTTGCCGACGAGCTTAGGATAGGTCGACAGGGAATGTGGCGGATAACCGGCCTCGGTGAGGGCGTGGTTGGTGGCCATGCCGAGGTCGTCTATGGTGTTGAGCAGCGTGCCGTCGAGATCGAATATTACAAGTTGTTTCATCTGGGAGGCTTTGGGTGATTCAAAACGGGTATCCCACCGAGAAGTGGATGGCCGTGTCTCGTCCCCATCTGGGATGTACGAGGGGCCAGTGTTCCTGCCCTTCGGCGGGATTATATGCCTTGACACCGAGGTCGAGGCGGAGCAGGAAGTAGTTGAAGTCAAATCTCATGCCGATGCCGTAGGCCCATGCAATCTCGCGCCAGAATGTGGAGAAGCGGAAGAGGCCACCGGGCTGATTCTCGTAGTCGCGGATGGTCCATATATTGCCGGCGTCGATGAATCCGGCCCCTTCGAGCACCCAGAAGAGCTTGACGCGGTATTCGAGGCTGAGGTCGAGACGGATGTCACCGCACTGGTTGATGAAGTAGCTGACTGAGTTGTGCGAGTTGTATGTGCCGGGGCCGAGTGTGCGGACACTCCAACCTCGGACACCATTGGCCCCGCCCGCGTAGAAACGCTTCTCGAAGGGGAGCACGGTCGAGTTGCCGTACGGAACCCCGATGCCACAGCCGACGTGGAAGGCCATCGACTGGCGGGGATTGAAGTTGCGGGTTATGGCATAGTCGATCTCGCCCTTGACGTACTGAGAGAACTGCGTGTCGAAGACCTTGTAGACACCCTGGCGTCGATGGCCTCCGAAAATCTGCTCGCCGAGGTACAGAAGGTTGCCCGCCGTCTCGGCCGAGGCGCGGATGGTGTAGACTATGGGTTGGAGGGTGATGCGCTTGACCATTCCCGAGGGGATACGCTTGTTGGTGTGATAGTAGTGGTAGCCCATCGAGACTATGAGGTGGTCTTCGTAGCTGTAACGGAGCAGAGGATTGTCGGGGGCGATGAGGTCGAGGAAGTCATTGGTGCGCGCGGGGAGGTAGACATAGTTGATGTCGAGCAGGTTGAACTCATGGCGGCGGGTGTTGGTGCGGTTGTGCCACTTGTACTTCCACGCTCCGCCCGAGATGATGCGGGTGTACTCGGGACGCTCCTGGTAGTTGAACGACAGGGCGAACTCCGTGGCGACGTTGAGCCGCTTCTGTACCGACGGGGAGGCAAACGGGAACTCGAAGCGGGGGAATGTGATGCCTACCTCGCCTGCCCACTCGGTGTATCGGTCATTGATGAGGCCGTTGAACGACCCCGAGAGGCTCTCGTAGTTCATGCGCAGGCGCGCCGTGAGGAGCTGCGACCCGCGGGCGAGATTGCGGTGCTGGTATGTGGCACCGACGCCAAAACCGAGGTCACCCTCTGAGTTGGTGCCCTCGATGTCGAGTGTGACGGATTGTTTCTTGTTGCGCGAGAGGAAGATGTACACGTCGAGGAGACCTGTCTGACCTATCTCGCCGGCACGGGCAACGTCGATATTGACCGAGCGGAGTATCCCGAGACCCGAGAGAGCCTCGTAGGTGCGGTCGACGGCGCGGGTCGAGTAGAGAGAGCCGGGGGTGATGAAACATTTCTCCTCCAACACAGACGGACGCAGATAGCGGTCGCGGCCATAGAGGATGTCGATGCCCGGGGCGCAGGAGACAGTATCGAGGTGAGCCCCCGCGAGATCGGCCATGCGCGTCACCCCCTCGTCCATCACGAATGTGACGCCACGGATGATGTAGCGGCGGTGTGGCTGCACGACCCCGGCAGTGGGCTGTGGTTCGGTCTTGGACTTGGGGGGACGGACCGAGAGCGTAAGTCCAACCTCCTTCGAGCCTTCGGCGGTGTCGGCGGTGAAGGTTATATACTCTTTGAGGAAGCCGTAGTAGCCCCTGTCCTTGAGGCGGCGGGTGATGAGTACACGTTCGGCATCGAGATCTTCGCGGTCGAAGAGATCGCCGGGGCCGACTGCCAGCAGAGTTGTGTCGGAGAAGATGATGTGAGCCACGGCGGTATCGGGGATGTCGTAGGCGACGCGCGATATGCGGTGTGGCTCGCCTGTCTCGACCTTGTAGCGCACCTCCATCTTCTTGTTCTCGTGTCCGTTCTTATGCCCGCGGATGGTGTCGACGCTGACGCGCGTGTCCATGAAACCGCGGTTGACCATGGCGAGTTCGAGCTGACGCGCCGAGGTCTCGGTGAGTTCCTGTCGGTATATGACGGGAGGAGCTCCGAGGCGGCGAACCCAACGGTTG
>CAMWXQ010000122.1 GCA_947178235.1 uncultured Muribaculaceae bacterium | reverse complement strand
ACGGCCACCATCGTCATCGTCATCCTCGGTATCCTCTGGATTCCCGTCATGCGTCTCGTGGGTGATGTCCTCTACCTCTATCTCCAGGATGTCCAGTCTGTCCTCGCCCCCGGCATCGCCGCTGCATTCCTCATGGGTGTCTGCTGGAAAAAGGCCACTCCACGCGGAGGTATGTGGGGCCTCATCGCCGGCCTCGCCATCGGCCTCACACGTCTGAGCGCAAAGATATGGTACTCGGCAGTCCCCGCCGACCTCGAACACCACAGCCTCTTCCAGTACCTCTTCTATGACATGAACTGGCTCTTCTTCTGCGGCTGGATGCTCGTGTTCTGTCTCCTTGTCGTCTGGGTTGTCAGCCTCTTCACCCCGCAGGCCGATCCCGAGAAGATCAAGGGCCTCGTATTCGGTACCTCCACCCCCGAGCAGCGCGCCGCCACCCGCGCGAGCTGGAACTCGTGGGATATCTTCCACACCGTCGTGATCCTCTGCATCACGGCCCTCTTCTACTGGTACTTCTGGTAATCACAATGACGGATTACTACAAAGGGTACGGCCAGTTCTACGTCAGTGTGGACTGCGTCGTGTTCGGGCTCAACGAAGGGCGGCTGAGTGTGTTGCTCACTCGCCGCGCCTTCGACCCCGGCCAGGGACGATGGTCGCTCATCGGTGGCTTCGTGCGACCGACCGAGAGCCTAGACACCGCTGCCCACAGGGTTCTGAGCGAGCTCACGGGTCTCGACGACATCTATATGCAGCAGGTCGGAGCCTTCGGCGAGATCGAGCGCGACCCCGGAGCGCGTGTGGTCAGCGTGGCCTACTATGCACTGGTCAACTTCGATGCCCACGACCGCCGCAAGGTCGAGGAGCACAACGGCGCATGGGTCGATCTTTCGGAGCTCCCCGAACTCGTCTTCGACCACCCTCAGATGATGGCCGAGGCGATGGCGCGACTGCGGACCCGATTCCTCACCGAGCCGATCGGGCTGACGCTGCTCCCCGCATCCTTCACCCTCTCTCAGCTCCAAGCCCTCTTCGAGACCGTCCTCGGGCGGCCCATGGACAAGCGCAACTTCCGCAAGCGGGCGATGGAGGCCACCTGCATCGAGCCCACTGGCGAGAAAGACCGACTCTCCTCCAAGCGCGGCGCCGCCCTCTACCGCTTCAATCCCGAAGTCTACGAGCGGGACAGGAAATTCAAATTCTAAAACTATAACTGCCACCCTCGCTACAATAGCTAAAATAGCTATTATAGCTATGGTAGCCAAAAAGCAACTCCCAATGCTTGAACAACTCAAAGAAACCGTCTTCCGTGCCAATCTCGACCTCGTTAGGCACGGGCTCGTGATATTCACCTGGGGCAATGTCTCGGGCATCGACCGCGAGAAAGGCCTCATGGTCATCAAACCCTCGGGCGTAAACTATGACGAGATGCGCGCCGAGGATATGGTCGTCGTCGACGTCGCCACCGGTGATGTGGTCGAGGGGGACCTCCGCCCCTCATCGGACACCCCGACACATCTCGCCATCTACCGCGCCTTCCCCGAGGTCGGCGGCGTGGTCCACACCCACTCGACCTATGCAACCGCATGGGCACAGGCGGGCAAGGACCTCCCCAACATCGGCACCACCCATGCCGACTACTTCCACGACGCAATCCCCTGCACCCCCGACATGACCGCTCCCGAGGTCGAGGGTGACTACGAGTTGGAGACCGGCAATGTCATAGTGCGCCGATTTGTCGAGGCCGGCCTCAACCCCGTCCACACCCCCGGCGTGCTCGTGAAGAACCACGGCCCCTTCGCATGGGGCAAGAATCCGATGGACGCCGTGCACAATGCCGTCGTCATGGAACAGGTCGCCAAGATGGCCTTCGTGGCATTTTCGGTCAACCCCTCGCTCACGATGAACCCCCTCCTCGTCGAGAAACACTTCTCACGCAAGCACGGCCCCAACGCCTACTACGGACAGAAGAAGTGAATTAAGAATTAAAAATTAAGAATTAAGAATTATAAGGCATAAAACCTCTTTCACTCAATCCTAAACTTTAAACCTCGGGCGCAAAGCGCCCTTAAACCTTAAACTATTATGGTAAAAGCATTTGAAAATCTCGAAATATGGTGGATCACAGGCGCACAGCTTCTCTACGGAGGCGATGCCGTGGTCAAGGTCGACGCACACTCCAAGGAGATGGTCGAGGGGCTCAACGCCTCGGGCCGCCTCCCCATCAAGGTTGTCTACAAAGGTACCGCCAACTCCTCCGCCGAGGTCTCGGCCATCATGTCTGCAGCCTCTGACTCGAAGGCCTGTGTAGGCGTCATCACTTGGATGCACACCTTCTCGCCCGCCAAGATGTGGATCCACGGCCTCCAACAGCTCCGCAAGCCGCTCCTCCACCTACACACCCAGTACAACGCCGAGATACCCTGGGACACCATGGACATGGACTTCATGAACCTCAACCAGAGTGCCCACGGCGACCGTGAATTCGGCCACATCTGCGCCCGCCTCCGCTGCCCCCGCAAGGTTGTCGTAGGCTACTGGCAGGACGCCAAGACCCAGGATAAGATTGCCGTATGGAGCCGCGTATGTGCCGGATGGGCCGATGCCCAGGATATGCGCGTCATCCGCTTCGGCGACCAGATGAACAACGTTGCCGTGACCGACGGCGACAAGGTCGAGGCCGAAATGCGTCTCGGCTACCATGTCGACTACTGCCCCGTCTCCACCCTCATGGAATATGGCAAGGGTATCACCGACGCACAGGTCGACGAGCTCGTGGCCGAGTACCACCGCCTCTACGACGTGGCCGAGGACTGCAAGACCCCCGGCACCGACGGCTACAAGTCGGTCTGGAACGCAGCCAAGGCCGAACTGACCCTCCGCGCCTGTCTCACAGACATGGGCGCCAAGGCATTCACCACCAACTTCGACGATCTCGGCTCGGCCGACGTCGAGGATCCCAACTTCGTCGGCTTCGACCAGATTCCCGGCCTCGCCTCGCAGCGTCTCATGGCCGAGGGTTACGGCTTCGGCGCCGAGGGTGACTGGAAGTCCGCCGCACTCCTCCGCACACTCTGGGTTATGACCCAGGGGCTCCCCGGCGGCTGCTCGTTCCTCGAAGACTATACCCTCAACTTCGACAAGGATGGACACAGCTCAATCCTCCAGGCACATATGCTCGAAGTCTGCCCGATGATCGCGGCCTCCAAGCCCCGCCTCGAAGTACACTTCCTCGGCATAGGCATCCGCAAGGCGATGACCGCCCGCCTCGTGTTCACCTCCCGTCCCGGCGCAGGCATCACAGCCACTGTCGTCGACATGGGCAACCGATTCCGCCTCATCGTCAATGACGTCGAGTGCATCGAGCCCAAGCCCCTGCCCAAACTCCCCGTCGCCTCGGCCCTCTGGATTCCGATGCCCGACTTCGAGACCGGTGCGGGTGCATGGATCCTCGCCGGAGGCACCCACCACTCATGTTTCAGCTACGACCTCACCCCCGAGTACTGGGAGGACTACGCCGAGATCGCCGGCATAGAGATGCTCCATATAAATAAGGAGACCCGCCTCGCCGACTTCAAGTGCGAGATGCGCTACAACGAGGTCTACTATATGCTCAACAAGTCGCTCCGTTGACAAGACCATGAACGACCTCAATCCCAAGGAGACCATCATGCAGGGCCGTGCCGTTCTCGGCATCGAGTTCGGCTCGACCCGCATCAAGGGTGTCCTCATCGACCCCGTCTCCCATCTCCCGATAGCCCAGGGGAGCCACCAGTGGGAAAACCGTCTGGCCGACGGCCTCTGGACCTACACGATTGACGACATCATCGGCGGTATGCAGGCTTGCTACGCCGACCTGCGCGCCAATGTACTCCGCGAGTACGGTTGCGAGATCACGTCGCTCGCCGCCATCGGCATCAGTGCCATGATGCACGGCTATATGCCTTTCGACGCCGACGGCGCACTCCTCGCTGGCTTCCGCACATGGCGCAACACCAACACCGGGGCCGCAGCCGCCGAACTCTCGGAACTCTTCGGCTTCAACATCCCCCTGCGTTGGAGCATCTCGCACCTGCGCCAGGCGATGCACGACGGCGAGGAACATCTCGGCCGTCTCGCCTTCCTCACCACTCTCGCCGGATATGTCCACTATCTGCTCACAGGCGCCAAGGTTCTCGGCGTGGGCGACGCATCGGGCATGATTCCAGTCGACCCCGACACCCGTGTCTACAACCGCCGTATGGTCGAGGCCTTCGACCGTCTCGTCGCTGACGGTGGTTATGGATGGCGCCTCGACGACATCCTCCCCACCGTGTTGCAGGCGGGTGAGGCCGCAGGGTCGCTGACCCCCGCGGGCGCACGTCTGCTCGACCCGTCGGGCAATCTCCGTCCCGGCATCCCCTTCTGTCCCCCGGAGGGTGACGCGGGCACAGGCATGGTTGCCACCAACGCCGTGCGTCCCCGCACAGGCAATGTATCGGCCGGTACATCATCGTTCTCGATGATCGTGTTGGAGCATGACCTCACGCGCCCCTACGAGGCCATCGACATCGTGACCACCCCCGACGGCGCGCCTGTCGCGATGGTACACTGCAACAACTGCACCTCGGACCTCAACGCCTGGGTCGGCATCTTCAAGGAATATTGTGCGCTGATGGGCGTGGAGGCCGACATGGATACCATCTACGGACGCCTCTACAACCACGCACTCGCGGGTGACCCGGACTGCGGCGGCCTTGTGGCCTACAACTTCTTCTCGGGCGAACCCCTCATGGGTCTCGCCGAGGGCAGGCCGATGTTCGTGCGCTCGGTCGGCGACCGCTTCAACCTCGCCAACTTCATGCGCTCGCATCTCCACGCCTCGGTGGCCGTGTTGAAGGAGGGTAACGACATCCTCTTCGGCCCCGAGCAGGTCAAGGTCGACCGACTCACAGGGCACGGC
>CAMWXQ010000121.1 GCA_947178235.1 uncultured Muribaculaceae bacterium | reverse complement strand
GCGCGAGGGGAGGGGGTCAGACCACATCGGGTGGAGGAGTGTCGCCACCCAGTCATCGGGCGTGCGGAGCGCGTAGTCGGTCGAGTGGAGGTACGTCAGGTACAGCGCCGAACCGACGACCCAGCCGATGAGCACGAGCATGACCGCCTCGCCCACGATGCAACCCTCGATGCGGCGGCGTGTGGCGCCGAAGGCGCGCATCACACCCGCCTCGGGGATTCGGGTACGGCTCTGTATGTAGAATGTGCCGGCCACGCCGAGCAGGATGTTGACGAGGAAGAAGATGGCGATGATCCAACCTTTGAGCAGCTCGCGGTGGGTGTCGGCGAACACCTCCTCGCGGCGGTCCTCGAATGTCGAGGGCTCGGAGAGGTAGTAGTTGGCCGCACGGTAGTCGGACAGGTCCCCTTTGAGACCGTCGAGGAATGTGTAGAGGTCGGCATCGGGCGCGATGCGGAGTACGAAGCCCTGGACGCGGTATACATTGTCGTTGAGGGGCAGGGCGGTGTACTCTATGGGTGTGCGTCCGCGACCCTTCGAATATGTCGCGTCGGCTACCACGCCGGTGATGATGACCGGGGGATCGTCGTCATCATCCTTGCCGCCAAGGGCGATCTCCTTGTTCCCCCCGGTGAAATCGTGATCTTTGAGTTCGAGCTCCTTGCCGAGTGCATTGCCGCCCGGATAGAGGGCGCGGGCAAATGTCTCGCTGATGATCTTTGTGTTGGGCATGTACAGGGGCTCCTCGAACGGCTGACCCGCGGGGGTCTTGATGCCGAAGGTCTTGAAGAAGTCCGTGCCGGGGTAGTAGTCGACGCTTATGACGAGGGTCTTCGGGTCGTGGACCGAGTCGCGCAGCGACTTGTCGATGTCCCAGTTGGACTGTGAAAGACCCTGGCCGTCGAAGACGCCGTACGAGACGATCGTGGCATACTCGACATCCTTGCGCGAGGCGAGGCGGCGGCGCAGTCCCTCGATCGCATTGACCTTGTCGTCGTTGGTGAAGGCGATGGTGTCGTAGTCGGCCGATTTCTTGGCGAGGGTGGCGAGATTGACCATCACGAGGCGGTCGTGGTCGTATCCGGCGGGGATGAGCGCGCGCGACGTTTCGACGGCGATGGGCTCGATGACTATCCAGCCGATGATGGTCACGATGATCAACTCTATCAGCAGTCCGAGCGAGCGTGAGCTGTGGGCGCGGAGCGATTGGAATATCTGATGGAACATGGCTGGGTCAGAGTTTGGAGTTGAGGGATGAGACAATGGGGTGACGGAGCGCCTTGCTGACAGGCCAGAGGGCCGAGATGGTGTTGAGCAGCAGGCAGACGAGGAGGACGAGGCCGAAGAGGGCGGGGGCAAAGGCCATCTCGGAGGTGATGAACGAGGCCGACGAGCCTGCGGCACCGCTCTCGTAGCTCAGCGGGGTGAGTTCGGTCAGCGTGTCGCCCGCAAACAGGACGATGAGCACGGAGACCGCGAGACCGACCACGGCTCCAGCGAGGGTGAGGACGAGGTTCTCCGTCATGACCATCCACATGAGGCGGCGGCGTGTGGCGCCGAAGCATCGGCGGACGGCGATGTCGGGGAGACGGCGGTCGAGGCGCGCGCCGATGAGGCCGCTGATGTTGAGGGCGGGGATGAGCAGCACGACCGCGAAGGCGATGAGGAACGGCTTGTAGAGCGTGAGGGGGGATGCGGCGGGGCTGACGGTGTAGTGCAGGTCGTCCCAGTCTATGGATGCCTCGGTGAGGATATGCTCCTTGTGGTTGTTGACGAGCGGGATGTAGAACTGGACCCCGGTCGTGTCGGTGGTGTTGACACGGCGGCAGAGGTCTGTCAGCTCATCGCGCAGCTTCTGCTCCTGGCCGGGCTTCACGTGGAAGATCGCTTTGAGGCCGCCGCCGAGGTTGCGTGGCCACGGGGTCTTGGTGTTTATATCCTCGTCGTAAGGGATGAAGACCTCGCCGTACGAGTCGACACAGAGAGCCGAGGCCTCGGCGAAGACACCTGTGATGCGGTAGTCGATGTGGTCGATCGAGATGTATCGGCCCACGGCCTCCTCGGGCGAGGCGAAGAGCTGTGCGGCGACCTTGTCGCTGATGACGGCTACAGAGCGCTTGGACTCGAAATCGGCCTGTGAGAAGGGGGTGCCCGCGAGGAAGCGGTAGGGGTAGAATTTGAAGAACGAGGGCTCGGTCTGGCGCATCTCGACATGGAACTCGGGGCGGTCGCCGTCCGGCTTGACCATCGGGTAGCCCATGTTGTATGAGACCATGACGGTCATGTCCTCGACCGATTCGAGCTTGTCGCGCAGATGATCCTCGATAAGGGCGCGCCCGAGGCTCGTCGTGTACGAGTACTTGTCGGTCTTGTAGAGTGTCAAGGGGACGTAGACGGTGTTCGAGCGGTTGTACTCGGGATAGACCGGGCCGAGCTGGGCGTAGAGCAGCAGCCCGTAGATGAGGGTGAAGGCCACCGTGAAGGCGACACCACCCATATAGAGCAGCGAGAAACCCGGGGTGCGCATGACCTCGCGGAAGGTTGTGGTTATCAGTTTCATGGCTTTCACTTGGTTTTGATGATGGTTGCGTCCTTGAAGCGGCTCATGTCCGAGAGGACGACGCGTTCGCCGGGCTGCACGCCCGAGAGGACCTGGACATACTCGAAGTTGCAGTCGCCGAGGCGGACTTCGCGCTTGACGAGCTCCGAGCCGTCCGCCGAGAGGAAGAAGAGGTTGTAGGTTCCGGGGCCTGTGTAGTACGGTGCGTTCGGGATGCGTACGGCCTCGTCGACGACGTCACACTTGATATACACATCGGTGCGGAGGCCCGAGCGGAGCCGCGGGTGGGCATCCTGGTCGAGACGGAGGGTGAAGGCAATGAGGCCGTTGCGCGAGAGGGGGGTGACGTTCGAGACGATGGCGTCGAGGCGCTCCTTGCCGATGCGGACGACGGCACGGCTCCCCACCGAGATGCGGTCGGCGTACGAGTCCGAGAGCTCGCCGTCGACGCGGAAGTGGGCGAGGTCCGAGATGACGGCGATTTTCTGCCCCTCGGAGATCTTCTCGCCAATCTGGTCATTTATATAGGTGAGTGTAGCGCGGCGGGGCGAGACGACGCGGGCATCGTCGAGCGTTCGGCTCATCTCGGCGAGATTCTTCTGGGCGATGTTGATGTCGAGGTTCTTCACGCTCACACCCGCCTCGGCCACGCGTCGCTCGTTGGCGAGTTTCTGACGCAGCTGGTCGAGTTCGAGGCGCCCGGTCGAGACGGCGAGCTCGGCCTGGCGGACGCGGTCGCCCGTGCCCGAGCCGATGCTGTCGAGATACCGCTCGTTGCGCAGCTCGGCTTCGAGGCGGTTGAGGGTCATCTCCTTGACCTTGACCTGCATGGCGAGGTCGTTGAGGTGTGTGTCCGAGTTGACCATCTGCTGGTCGAGCTCGTGGCGCTTCATGGCGATCTGGTCGGCGAGCTTGTTGACCTCGGTCTCGGTGCTCTGGAGGTCGAGGCGGAGGAGGGGGGTGCCCGGCAGAACCGAGTCGCCCGCCTGGCGGTAGACCTCGACGATGCGGGTGCTGATGGGCGAGGTGATGATCTCCTCGAAGGCGGGCGAGACACTGCCCGTGCCTGTGACGGTGATGTCGATGGTGCCCGTGTCGGCCGTCGCGACATTCAGGTCGGCGAGGGAGACCGATGGGCGCATAACCTTGCCGAGTATGACGACGGCGGCGACGGCGGCAATGGCTATGCCTCCCGCTTTGAGCCATCGTTTGCGCGCAGCCTTGCGGCGCTCGGAGTCTGGAATCTGTCTGTCCATTGGTATTGTGTTGAGATTTATTTTCGATTGGTTTGTGCCATCGAATATCTCAATCACCGTGCCAAAGTCACAACAGGTTGATTATCAGTGTGTGGTATGTTTTCTATGGTGTCCGATTTCGGACGCTTTTGTCCGTGTTTGTCCGTGTGAATGGATAATGTGGAGCGAGGTTGCACCTTGGACGTGCCCCGTGAGGGGCTTAATCTGGATAACCGGGGGCTTTCAAGCCCCCGGACAGGTGCCACCCCGACATAGGAGCCCCTCACGGGTTGTAGATTCCGCTCTCCGGGGGCTTGAAAGCCCCCGGTTATCCAGATTAAGCCCCTCACGGGGCATATTTTAGGCATATTTTGTCATACGGGACGGCGAAGTGGAGGGTGCCTTCGGCGAAGCAGCCTGCCTCGTAGGGTTGGTAGGAGAAGAGTAGCCCTTTGCGGGTGAGGGCGGGGCGCGGGTAGAGGAGGCCGTCAAAGCTCTCTTTGAGCAGTTCGGTGCTGTTCGAGCTTATATCCTCCTCGGTGAGATATGCGGGGAACGGCTCGTCGAGTTTGCGGCCGAAGGTCTCCTCCTTGTAGGCCGTCATCCTCTGCGAGAGGTCGGCGAGGCATTTCGACATCTCGGCCTCGTCCATGAGGTCCTTCCACCCGAGTAGTCTCCCCGTATGGTTGTCGAAGGTCAGAAAGTACTCCTCGGGATAACCGTGGAGCCCCATCGTGTAGGTGTATGTGTAGAATCGGTAGGTAATCAGGCTGCTGTCCGCGCTCTGCCATACAGGGGTCACCTCCATCATGTAGTCGTACTTGGGCGGAAATGTATCCCTCCCGAACTCCTTGCGGTATAGGCGCTCGTGGACTTTGGCGAAGTGGGTGGCGATCTCCTCGGGTGTGCGTCGCGAGGCGTCGATGCCGTCGACCTTGCGTGGCCGCGAGGTGATGCCGTAGTAATCCTTCATCAGCCGCTCACTCCCCTTGTTGTCGAGGAACAGGGCCTAGATGTCGTTGCGCATGACCGTGGCGATGAATTGACGTATCCATGCGGGGTGCTGGTCGGGCAGATAGGCGCGGAAGTCAAATTCGCAGTCCCAAGACGCGTCGGGTGCCGCAACTGACGTGTGGACTCGGTGTTTCTTGCCTCC
>CAMWXQ010000120.1 GCA_947178235.1 uncultured Muribaculaceae bacterium | reverse complement strand
CATCCAGTATCTCGCCGGCGAGACCTTCCGTGTCCTCGGATGCCACGGAGTCAGCCGCGTCGACTTCATCATCGACGGCGACAACGGCAATATCTACGTCAACGAGATCAACACCATCCCCGGCTCGCTCTCCTTCTATCTCTGGGAGGCTTCGGGTATCCCCTTCGATCAGCTCATGGATCGCCTTGTGAAACTTGCGCTCAAACGCAAGCGTGAACAGGGTCAGAAGATCGTGAGCTACGATCAGAACATCTTCGCCCTCGGCGGAGGCACCAAAGGTGGCCTCAAGGGGGGAGCCAAAAACTGAGTCGACCGATGGGCAACATCCTGTACTGGATAGCGGCCTCGGTTCTCTTCGGCCTTGTCGCGGGAGGGCTGTACACATGGCTCTCTCCGCGCAACAGTGGCCGATGGGCATGGCTCTTTGTCCGCAGCTCTTTCCTCTACACCATCTTCGCCCTCGCCTGCACAGGTATCTGTACCCTCGTGGCTCAGTCGTGATGATACGGCTCGCCGCGCATGATGGTCATTGCGCGGTATAGCTGCTCGGCAAAGAAGAGGCGGACCATCTCGTGGGTGAAGGTCATGCGCGAGAGCGAAAGCTGCTTGGTTGCGCGGGCATACACCTCGGGCGAGAATCCGTAGGGGCCTCCGACGATGAAGACCATCCGTTTGAGCCCCGCATTCATGCCCCGCTCGATTTCGCCCGCGAACTCGCGCGAAGTCAGCTGACGGCCACGCTCGTCGAGGAGGACAACCATGTCCGAGGGCTGCAAGGCGGCCAGTATCGCCTGCCCCTCGCGCTGCTTCTGCTGCTCCTCGGTCAGACCCTTCGAGGCCTTGATGTCTGGTAGAGAGACCATCTCGACAGGCTGATAGCGCGCGGCGCGGCGTATAAAGTCGTCGGTGGCCGACGCAATATAAGGTGTCGAGGTCTTCCCGACCGTCAGAAATAGAATTTTCACTTTCGAAACAATCGTTTATAATATACACAATCTAAAAACAACATAGAGATGAAGACCAAGGATGAACTCATCGACGATCTTCTGACCCTCGCCTTCGCCGAGGATGTCGGGGACGGAGACCACACTACTCTCAGCACTATTCCCGCCACGGAGCGCGGCGTCCAGCAGCTCATCGTCAAGGAGGAGGGTATCCTCGCCGGCGTCGAGATCGCCCGCAAGGTATTCGCCAAGTTCGACCCCGAACTCAAAATGACCGTCTACATCGAGGACGGTGCCCATGTTAAGCCCGGCGACATTGCTTTCGAGGTCGAGGGCCCAGTACGTTCCCTTTTGCAGACCGAGCGTATCATGCTCAACATCATGCAGCGCATGAGTGGCATCGCAACACAGACCGCCCGATACCAGGAGAAGCTCGCAGGGCTCAAAACCAAAGTCCTCGACACCCGCAAGACCACTCCCGGAATGCGTATGCTCGAAAAGGAGGCCGTACGCATCGGCGGCGGCTCCAACCACCGCATCGGTCTCTTCGATATGATTCTCATCAAGGACAACCACGTCGACTTTGCGGGTGGAATCACCCAAGCTGTCAATGCAGCCAAAGAGTACTGCAAGGAGCTCGGCAAGAACTTGAAGATCGAAGTCGAAGTCCGCAATACCCCCGAGATTCTCGAAGCACTCGAAGCAGGCGTCGACCGCATCATGCTCGACAACTTCACCCCCGAGCGCACCCGCGAGGCTGTCAAGCTAATCGGTGGTCGCGTCGAGGTCGAATCCTCCGGCGGCATAACCCTCGACACACTCCGCGACTACGGCGAGTGTGGGGTTGACTTCATCTCGGTAGGCGCACTCACCCACTCGGTCAAGGGGCTTGACATGAGCTTCAAGGCCAAGAAGTGATTTCGGCCAAATTGCAGGGATATGCCTTCGGCATGTATGCATGGCAAACGCCTTGATACGCATACATGCCGAAGGCATGTCCCTACAATTTATTCTTTTCGAGCAGGGTTTGGAGGTCGATTTCTGAGAGCCCTGTGGCGAGGATATCGGCGTAGGACGCAACAACCTCTCCGGGGTTGGTCGAGACAATGCCCACGACAGTACCGCCCGAGGCCTTGGCCGATTTGAGGCCGTGGACCGAGTCCTCGAAAACGAAACAATCCTCGATCGGTACACCGATCGCCTCGGCACCTATCAGATAGGGCTGCGGGTCTGGCTTGCTCTTGGTTACCATGTCCGCGGTGATGACCTTTGTGGCGGCATTGCGCATTTCGGGACGGCGCTTGAACAGCTTCTCCATCTTGGCGTTGTCGCTGCTCGTGACTATTGCAGACGGAATCCCGGCCTCGCGGAGCCTGTCGAAGAACTCCGTGACACCAGGATAAACGATATAGTCCATGTTGGCCTCGAAGTCATAGAGGGCGTTCTGTATCGCCTCCCTGTCTCCTTCGGGGAACTGTTTGAGGATTTCGGTGAGAGTTTCACCCTTGATACGGTCCTTGAAGTCGGCTCCGAGACCATATTTGTCTCCCATCGAGCCCCAGAACACTGAATATTCTCCCTCGCTGTCGACCAGGACACCGTCGAGGTCGAACAACATTCCTGTCTTTCGTGTCATCTATCTTTCAGCTATTGTTATCCACACTAATCAACGAGGAGGGGAGGGCGAATATTGCGGTGCGGGTCAGAATCAGAGGTATTTGTCATCCAACACTTTGAGGCGGTCGTCGAGGGTGAAGACGCGGGGTGTACCGGTCGGAATCTCCTCGGAGACAATCGCTTCGGGGGTGAGGTGCAGGAGCATCATCACCATAGCGCGGAGCGAGTTGCCGTGCGCGGCCACGATGACGTTGTCATAGAGTTGGAGTGCGGGGACAATCTTTTCCTCCCAAACGGGACGTACGCGGCGGACGGTGTCTTCGAGCGACTCGGTGAGCGGGAGCTCATCGGCTGCAAGATCCTTATATCGGATGTCGAGCACTGGCGAGCGGTCGTCACTCGGGTCGAGTGCGGGTGGCGCGACATCATAGCTGCGGCGCCATATATGCACCTGCTCGTCGCCATACTTGGCGGCGGTGTCGGCCTTGTTCAGTCCTTGGAGTGCGCCGTAGTGACGCTCGTTCAGATGCCAGTCCTTCATGACAGGGAGCCAGTCGCGGTTCATCGCGTCGAGGGCTATGTCGAGTGTATGTATGGCACGTTTGAGGTACGATGTGAAGCAGTATCGGGGAAGGATGCCTGAGGCGAGAATCTTTTTGCCAGCCTCGGCGGCTTCCTCGCGCCCTTTGGGCGAGAGTTCGACGTCGGTCCAGCCCGTGAAGAGGTTCTCCAAGTTCCACTGGCTCTGTCCGTGTCTGAGGAGGATGAGATGTTTCATATTTGAGAGAGGATAATCTGTTTGAGGATGTTGTTATACATCTCAAACAAATTACCCTCTCCCTTGGTTCAGTCTCCTAACTCAGTCAACGAGGATGAAACCGGCCCAATAGAACGGCTCGGGGAAACGCTCGCGGACTGCCGAACGGGCCTTGGCGAAAGCCTTGTGGCTGTCGAATCCGTTCTGAGCGAGCTCCGAATAGAATGTCGACATGAAGAGTGTGGCCGACTTCTCGCTCGCCTCCCACAGCGACATCACGAGTGTCCCCGCGCCCGCCTTCTTGAAGGCGCGTTGTAGGCCGTACAGTCCCTCGGAAGTTGTCTCCGATCCTCTGGCCGAGTGACAGGCCGAGAGACAGACGAGAGATGTCCCCGACAGGTCGCAACGGGCAATGTCGGCCGCTGTGAGCAGTCCGCCGTATGTATCGGCAGGAATCGGGAGGCCCATCCACTCGGCATTGCCGCCCGACATCACCAGTCCAGAGAGATTCATCGGGTCGGTGACATTCGCGAGGCCGCGGGCCTTGTCGCGGTCGTCGGGATTGAAGTAAAATCCGTGCGTAGCCATATGGAGTATCTCTGGCGAGCGTCCCGAGAGATTCACAAACGAGGCTTCGGTAGCCTCCTTTCCCGTGAGGGGACTCACATTCCCCTTCGGCGAGAGGATGCCGTCGATTTCGTTGACCTCGCGCAGTGTATAGGGCAGATATTCGAGCCCGCGGTCGTGGCTCTGGGGTGAACGCACAGCGAATGATGCGGCCATCTCGTCGGGCACATCGGCGGACGCGAGGGCCATCTCATCGACATCCACGTCATAGATTATGCCGCCGTAGAGCCTTGCGGTCAGTCGCTCGGCGTCGACTGCGGCGGGATTCACGATATTGCGGGCCGATGAGAGACGAACTATTGGATAGCGGTCGGCAACGATCTCACCCCCATCCTCGACACTGCCGTCGCCGATCGGAAGTACCGACGTGGAGAAGCTGAGCAGCGACCCCGACGGCACGAGGTATGTAGTCTTGCCCGGGGTGAGGTAGGGGATAAGCGGGTCGAAGATGACCTCTCGCAGTCTCGATGCGAGAGGGTCTGAGTACAGACGGCTGAGATCTCCACCCGACTCCGCCCTCAGTGAGTCGATCGAAGCCTGGGTACACAGCGGGATCAACGTAACCTCCTCCTCGGAGGGACGAAGTATGTAGGCCACATACTTGCGGTCGGCGGGGGTCTTCTCGTACGAGGTTATATCGACGAGAGTTTCACCAGGATTGAGCAGGGCGAGTATGTCGCGGTAGCCAGTACTGCCGAACGCCCCGATGTCGCCATAGCTCGCACAATTGTGTGCGAGTCGTCCGTCAATAGCCATCATCTCGGCATAGAGATGTGCGACAGAGTCTTTGAGCGCGGGATTCTTGCGGGCATTTTCGAGCCGTGCTCGCACCCTCTCCATCCTGTCGAAATCCGCCTTGTCCTCATCGGTGCCGTGGCGGTTCACAAGCTCGGCGGTCGACTGTTCGGACGCGAGCAGAAGGCCTTTGTTGAGCAGCAGCCCCTCGTATGCTGCGGTGGTGAAGCGGGAAGGAGGTATAGAATCCGAGATACCTTTCTCGCTCATGATGGCAACGAGGT
>CAMWXQ010000119.1 GCA_947178235.1 uncultured Muribaculaceae bacterium | reverse complement strand
ATCTACGACATGGCCATCGAGATTATCCAGGCCCAAAACAAGGAGGACTGAGCCCCCGCGGCACCTGTGACTCCAAGACAAGAATTCTAAGGAAAGGACAATGATTCACCCCATCGGGGCTGACTTTTTGTCCTTTCTCTTGTTATATATGATGGCGGGCAATGGCCCGACGCATCAGTCATCAATTCCAGAATACACCCCGATATGCTCACAGACAGACTTATAACCGTAGCGATACACACATTTGACCGCGCACAAAAGATGAAGGCGATCCTCGAACAGGAGGGTATCCGCGTCGTTCTCCAAAACGTCAACCTCACCAATCCCGCGATCTCGGCGGGGGTACGCCTGCGCATACGCGAGTGTGACCTGCCGATGGCACTGCGCCTCATCGAGAACATCGAGATCATCTCGCCTCGGGCACTCGCTGACAGTGACGACGATGGCCGCATCATACTCGTGCCCGTGGACTTCTCCGAGTGTTCAGCTAAGGCTGTGACCATCGCCTTCCGCATCGCAGCGCTCCACAAGGCCTCGGTTGCTATAGTCCACTCGTTCATCGACCCTGCATTCGTGAATCAGTCCGCCATGCAGTTCACCGATACGCTCACATTCGATACCGGTGTCCCCACGGTCGACCCGATCGAGGAGATGGAGGAGGAGAAGACCGTCGAGGAGATTGCGCGCTCGGGCATGAAGAAGTTCACAGCTGACATACGAGACCGCATAAAGTCGGGTGCCCTCCCGCCGGTCAAGTTCACAACCGAGATTCTCGAAGGTCTCCCCGAGGAGGTCGTCGACGAGTACGCCGAGCGTCAGAAACTCTCGGTGATTGTCATGGGCACCAAGGGCGCTGGGGCGCGTGACCGCGAACTGCTCGGGAGTGTGACCGCCGAAGTGCTCGATGCGTGCAAGGCACCGCTGCTCACCGTCACCCCCGGCCTCGATACATCCTCGCTCGCGTCACTCTCGCGTGTCGCATTCTTTGCCCAGCCCGCCCAGAGTGACATCCTCGCCATCGACGCGATGGTGCGCTTCTTCGGCGACAGCCATCTCGACGTCACGCTCATACGGCTGCCTCGCGGACGCTTTGCCTCACAGGCCCCCGACGCTATGGACAAGCTGTTGCGCTACTGCCGCGAGACATATCCGGGATGCAAGTTCACCCTCTCAGACCTCTCGCTCACCAACCCTGTGGACGACCTCAAACAACTGATGGACAGGCACACCGTTGACATGATGGCCCTTGCAACAAGGCACAAGAATGTCTTCTCGCGCCTCTTCAATCCATCGTGGGCCCATAAGATTCTCTTCCGCGCCGATATACCCCTGCTCTCAATCCCCGTGCAGTCATAGGTTTTTTGCCAAAAAATGTGTAACTTTGCGCAAAATTTCTGAAAACAACGACTGACCTATGACTGACAGGCGATATAACCTCCGAGGCGTCTCGGCCTCAAAAGAGGATGTGCACAACGCAATCAAGAATGTGGACAAGGGAATCTTCCCCCACGCCTTCTGCAAGATAATCCCCGACATCCTCGGAGGCGACCCCGAGTGGTGCAACATCATGCACGCCGACGGCGCGGGCACCAAGTCGTCGCTCGCTTACGCATACTGGCGTGAGACGGGCGACCTCTCAGTGTGGCGCGGAATCGCCCAGGATGCCCTGGTGATGAATATCGACGACCTCCTCTGCGTCGGTGCCACAGATAACATCCTCGTTTCCTCGACCATAGGACGCAACAAGAACCTCATCCCCGGCGAGGTCATATCGGCCATCATCAACGGCACCGAGGAGCTTCTGGCCCGTCTGCGCGAGATGGGTGTCGGCATATACTCGACCGGAGGCGAGACAGCCGATGTGGGCGACC
This sequence comes from uncultured Muribaculaceae bacterium, assembly GCA_947178235.1. GTDB lineage: Bacteria > Bacteroidota > Bacteroidia > Bacteroidales > Muribaculaceae > Duncaniella. Next base: position 3,128 of record CAMWXQ010000119.1, on the reverse strand, counting down.
TCGTGCGCCACATCATCGTCGACTCGACCGTGACATGCCGTATGCGCCGCGCCGATGTGATCGACAATGCCAATATCAAGGCCGGTGACGTCATCGTCGGCCTCGCCTCGTTCGGACAGGCGACATACGAGAGCTCGTACAACGGCGGAATGGGGAGCAACGGCCTCACCTCGGCCCGCCACGACGTCTTCTGTAAGGCCGTGGGCGAGAAGTACCCGCAGACCTATGACCATGCCGTCCCCGAGGATCTCGTTTACTCCGGTACCCGCGCACTCACCGATCCCGTCGACGGCACCCCTCTCAATGCCGGTCAGCTCGTACTCTCCCCGACACGCACCTATGCGCCCGTAATCAAGCGCCTGCTCACCGAGATGCGCCCTGCCATCGACGGTATGGTCCACTGCACGGGCGGCGCTCAGACCAAGGTTATGCACTTTGTCGAGAACAAGCATGTCATCAAGGACAATCTTTTCCCCGTCCCCCCTCTCTTCGACCTCATACGCCGCGAAAGCGGTACGCCGTGGGAGGAGATGTACAAGGTGTTCAACATGGGGCACCGCATGGAGATCTATGTCGCGCCCGACAAGGCAGCGGAGGTCATCGCCATCTCGGAGAGCTTCGGCATCCCCGCACGCATCATAGGCCGTGTGGAGGACGCGCCTGCCAACCGCCTCACGATCAAGACATCCGAAGGGGTGTTTGAATACTGATACCCCCGCAAGTCTAACTAATCTCCCCTCAGTCATGAAAAAGCCTCTCTTCACCCTCCCGATACTCATCCTAACCCTCGTCCTGCTCCCGATGCTCATTGCTTGTGGCGGCAGGGGAGGTGGTACGGATGCCGACGGAGGGGAGCACAGGCTGCCCGACACGCTGAGGGTCGCAACCCTTTACAGCCCCGAGTCGTACTTCATATACCGCGGCCAGGAAATGGGTTACGACTACGAGCTGTTGACCGCGATGGCTGCCGACAAAGGCTTTTCGGTCAAGCTCGAAATAGCCCCGACACTCTCGCGTGCTGTTGAGATGCTCGACTCGGGTCTCGTTGACCTCATCGCATACGAGGTGCCTGTCACAGCCGAGTACAAGGAGAAGGTTGTGGCCTGTGGTCCCGAGAACATCACCACGCAAGTACTCGTGCAGCCGCGCAAGGGAGAGGAGGAACTGATAACGGATGTAACCGATCTCGTGGGCAAGGATGTCTACGTCGAGACCGACTCGAAGTATGAGGCGCGCATACGGAACCTCAACGAGGAGCTCGGCGGAGGTATCAACATCCACTCCGTCGACCGCGACACGATGATCACCGAGGACCTCATCGCCATGGTGAGCGACGGGTCGATACCCCTCACCATCGTCGACAGCGACATCGCCCGCATCAACAAAACTTACTACCACGACCTCGACATCACCCTCCCCGTCAGTTTCGAACAGCGTTCGGCATGGGGCGTGGCTCCCGACAAGAAATGGCTTGGGGACAGCATCGACGCGTGGCTCAACATCGACGCCCACCGCGCTGAACAGGCCCAGCTGCTGAAACGCTACTTTGAGATGAGCAAGAACGAGGGTGGGGGACGCTACCTCGCCGCGGGTGGCGCGATGTCTCCCTTCGACCATATCTTCCAGCGGTACGCAGCTGACTTCGACTGGGACTGGCGTCTGCTCGCTTCACAGGCATTCGTCGAAAGCCGCTTCGACTCCACGGCCGTGTCGTGGGCCGGGGCGCGCGGACTGATGCAGATAATGCCGCGCACCGCCAAGGGGTACGGACAGACCACCAAGTCGGTGATGAACAAGGAGACCGCCGTACAGACCGCATTGAAGATCCTGCGCGACCTCGATGCCCAATTCGCCGACAAGGTTCCCGACGAGGTCGAGCGCAAGAAGTTTGTAATCGCAGCCTACAACTCGGGCGCGGCCCATGTCATGGATGCCATAGCCCTCGCAAAGAAGTATGGCTTAAATCCACAGAAGTGGGACGGCAACGTGGCCAAGGCCATACTCTGGAAGTCGAATCCGCGATATTACCGCGACCCGGTCGTGAAATTCGGCTACTCGCGTGGCCGCGAGACATACGACTACGTCAACCGCGTCTACTCATACTACGCCAAGGCCAAGACCAAGGCATGATACACATAAACCTCCCAACACATTTCAATCCAATGAAGAAGAGATTCATCCCCGTGGCCCTCGTAGTGGCCCTCGCCTCCACTCCCCTCTGCTCGTGCATCGGCAGTTTCTCGCTCTCGCACAAGCTCCTCGGCTGGAACAAACAGGTCGGCGGGAAGGTTGTCAACGAGCTCGTTTTCATCGCCTTCTGCATCATTCCCGTATATGAGGTCTCGATACTCGCCGACGCAATCGTGTTCAATTCCATCGAGTTTTGGAGCGGTGAGAACCCCGTGGCCTGCGGCAAGAAGGTGATCGAAGGGGAGGATGGCCGCTATATGGTCGAGGCCGATCCCAAGGGGTACACCATTACCCGTGAGGATGGCGCGATGGCTCCGATCCGTCTCGACTACGACGCCGAGCTGATGAGCTGGTCGGCAGTGATGCCCGACGGAACCTCGTATGAGCTCCTCGCCTTTGTCGACGCAGACCATGTCTCGCTCCCTGCTGCCGACGGCTCGCGCATCGTTGTCCCCACCGACGAGATGGGGCTGATGGCTTACCGCAATGCCACAGGCGAGACCCTCGTGGCCATGCGCTGAGCCCCCGATGTCACAACTGAAATTAGGATTTTTCCCTCCGTATCAGCCCACGGCGGTGGTCGTGGCGCTGATACTATTCCTCACACTTGTACCCAAGCCTGTGAGCGATGACATACCCATGTTCGAGGGTGCCGACAAGGTGGTCCACTTCATCATGTTCGGTGCCCTCACAGGTGTGGTATGCTTCGACCGATGGCGCACGGGCCGTCCTCTCGGGATGCGTGGCGCATTGTTGGTAGCCCTGTGCTCGGCACTCGCGGGTATCGGTATAGAGTGGTTGCAGGGGATAATGGGCCTCGGGCGCGGGGGCAATGACCCTTGTGACGCACTGGCCGATATGCTCGGGGCGTTCGCGGCTGTCCCCGTATGCCGTGCCTTACCCTGGCTCGACGTCCTGGTAGACGCTCGCGCCCGTTA
>CAMWXQ010000118.1 GCA_947178235.1 uncultured Muribaculaceae bacterium | reverse complement strand
GGATGTGGGCACGGGTTCTTGGGCGAGAGAGGGTGCTTCTGCGGGTATCGCGTTGGCTTTGCGGCGGTTGAGGGCAGCCTGGCGGGCACGGGCCGAGCGGAGAGCTGCGCGGTCGATGATGTCGAAGTAGCGTCGGAGAATCTCATTGTCGCCCGCCGAGACGCCATCGGCGCAGTGGAGATATGCGACGACGGCATTGATGACCGCCACCGCCTCGGCGGGATCGAGAGCGGCGACCTCGGAGACGACAGCGTCCATGACGCGGATATAGGTGAGATGCGAGACACGGAGAGCAGATTGTGTGGATTTCATATTCGGGTGGGTTTAAATAGGGTTATGTTGTGTTTACGACTGCAAAGTTAATACCCGAAACACCACCAAATAGTGCGATAATGCATACTTGTGAAGAAAAATTTTGAATGGGGAATTTCGCAGCGGTATGGGCGCAATGTATTGCGCCCGCACCAAAACAACTATCCAACCACCCCACGGAGGCGCGGAGCGCCGTGATCGTGAGCATGGACTACACTATCGTTACTCAGATTAAGTTCGGCTGGGATGTCACCTTTCTCCTCGAACAAGTCAGAAAAAGCTGCCTATCTACGTGTAGGGACATGCCTTTGGCATGTATGCTTGGGCGTCAGCGAGATACGCTAACATGCCAAAGGCATGTCCCTACAATCGTGGACGTCATCGCAGCGCAAATTCAAAATTCCCCATTCCAAATCCCAAAATTCCCCCACTCTCACAGCAGCAGGCAGGCGTCGCCGTAGGAGAGGAAGCGGTAGTCGGCGGCGAGGGCGTGGTCGTAGAGGGTGCGCCACCCGGGGCGCGTGCCGATGAAGGCGGAGACGAGCAGGAGGAGGGTCGAGCGCGGCTGATGGAAGTTGGTGACCATGCCGCGGACGACGCGGTAGTCGTAGCCGGGGGCTATCATCAGACGTGTGGAGGCCACGAATGTGTCCCCCTCGAAGGCCGCGAGCAGGGCTTCCATGGCCTCGCGCATGGGGAGGCGGGGATGCTCGGGCGAGTAGGGGTACCACTGGGGTAGCACGGAGATGTCGAGCCCGCACGAGGCCATGCAGCCGAGATGGTAGAGGCTTTCGAGCGTGCGTACCGAGGTCGTGCCGACGGCCACGACGCGGCGGTCGGTCGAGGCCAGTTCGGCGATGAGCGAGCGTGGTACGGCGATGAACTCGCTGTGCATCTCGTGATCGCCGATGGTGTCGCTCTTGACGGGCTGGAATGTGCCCGCACCGACGTGCAGCGTGAGCTCGCGGCGGGGTATGCCGCGTCCATCGATGGCGTCGAGCACGGCGGGGGTGAAGTGCAGTCCCGCGGTGGGGGCGGCCACGGAGCCGTCGACGTGCGAGAAGAGGGTCTGATAGTCAGCACTGTCGCTCGCCTCGGTCGGGCGGTTTAGGTAGGGGGGAATCGGAATCTCGCCGATGGCCGAGATGATCGAGCTGAACGTCACGGCGGGGTTGTCCCACGCGAACTCGACGACCGAGGCATTGCCGCGCCGCTCGGTGCGGGTGGCCGAGAGTGTGACAGGCTCCCCCTCGGCGGTGGTGAGGCGGAGGGTCAGCGGGCCCTCCTTCCAGCGCTTGCTGTTGCCCACGAAACAGAGCCACGAGCAGCGGGAGGTTGAGGCGAAGCTGACGGCATAGTCGGCGGGCGAGACAGGTTCGAGGCAGAAGACCTCGATGAGCGCGCCCGAGGCGTCCTCGCCCTTGCGGAATCGCAGGCGGGCGTTGATGACGCGCGTGTTGTTGTACACGAGCATGGCGTCGGCGGGGAGGAGGCGCGGGAGGTCGTAGAAGTGCGCATCCTCGACCGAGCCGTCGGCATGGCGCACGAGCAGCAGGCACCTGTCGCGCTCGGCCAGGGGGTGCGAGGCTATGCGTGAGTCGGGGAGTGGATAGTCGAACTCCTCGATGCGGATGTCGGCGATGTCGGCGCGGGTCATTGGCGTGAGGGGGTGATGTGGGCGAGTGTGGTGATGGCCTGTGTGGGGTCGGGGGCGTTGAAGACATAGCTGCCGGCCACGAGGACGTCGGCCCCGGCGGCGATGAGGTCGGGGGCTGTGGCGAGATTGACGCCGCCGTCGACCTCGATCATCGGCGACACACCCGCCGAGGCCATGAGGGCGCGCAGGCGGCGTATCTTGTCGACCGTCGAGGTGATGAACTTCTGCCCCCCGAAGCCCGGATTGACGCTCATCAGAAGCACCATGTCGACCTCGGAGATGATCTCTTCGAGGAGGCACACGGGGGTGGCGGGGTTGAGGGTCACGGCGGGGCGCATCCCGGCGGTGCGTATCGACTGGACTACGCGGTGGAGGTGAGTACAGGCCTCGACGTGGACATTCATGATGTCGGCCCCGGCGTCGCGCACCTGGCCGACGAAGCGCCCGGGGTCGGTCACCATCATGTGGACGTCGAGGGGCTTGGTCGCGATCCTCGCGAGCGAGGCTATGACGGGGAATCCGACGGTGATGTTGGGCACGAATACGCCGTCCATGACGTCGATGTGGAGCATGGCGGCCTCGGAGCGGTTGACCATGTCGACCGCCTCGGCGAGGCGCGCAAAGTCGGCTGCGAGGAGCGAGGGAGCAATCTTTACGGGTGTCATGTCGCGGTGGATCAAAGGTTTGAGGGAGTGCCTTCGGATGGTTTGGCGGGCTTGAAGGCGTTCCAGAGGATGATGCCGACGCATACGACGCCGAGCGCAATGCCGAAGTAGGTCAGATAGTCGTTGTACCGCTCGACCTGGGCGTAGAGCTGCTCGCGTGGAACCATCTTGCCGAGCCACCACCCGAGGGCGCCGAGGACACAGTTCCAGACGAGGGCACCGAGCCCCGTGAAAACCACGAACTTGAAGATATTCATCCTCGCGAGGCCCGCGGGGATAGATATGAGCTGACGCACGGCGGGAATCAGTCGGCCGATGAAGGTCGAGATGGCGCCGTGGCGGTCAAAGTAATCCTCGGCCTTGCGGACCTTGGCCTCATCGATGAGACAGGCATGGCCGAGGCGCGAATTGGCGAACGCATACACGATCGGGCGCCCGATCCACACCGAGAGCCAGTAGTTGATGAGCGCCCCGATGATGGCGCCGACCGTAGCCAGCAGCACCACCATGAAGATATTGACCTCATGGCTCGTACAGGCCAGATAAGCCGCCGGGGGCACAATCACCTCCGAGGGGAAGGGGATGAAGGAGCTCTCGATGATCATGAACCCGAGCACCAGGAGATAAACCGTCGAGGCATCCGCCTCGAAGAACCTGGCCATGATCCCCGCAGGGTCGAAGATAGCCAGAAGAGTTACAGCGTCAAACATGGACGTAAAAAGAAGTTCAAAAGAGGTTATCGACGTATCGAAACTGATTTCCAACCCACAAAATTACACATAATCCCCCAAAACACCAAAAAGGGGGGAGTACCGATGAGATTACTGGCCGTCAATCTCCCTCAAAACAACCCATGCACCCACCTTTCGACCTCCGAGGCGACCGATGATTCCGTTTTGTTTCAGCTCGACTATTGCTCGGTAGACCTTCGAAGCGGATGAATTCAAACGCGAAGCCATCTCCTCTCTCGTAAGCGTTGGTTCTTTACTAATCAATTGATATACACTGATTGCATTTTCAGACAACTTATGGCGCCCGCTCTTTTTTTCGCCTTTTGCTTCATCTTTTGCTTCACCAATTGAAGCAAAAGATTTTTTAGAGACTTTTACGGTAACAAGAAAAGCAGTTCCTAGCTCCAAGTTAAAATCAGCCTCTCCATTATCGTTGGCTTGAAGTTCATCTTGAACTCTGCAAATCCCACGGCTAAACCTGTTGACAAATCCCATAACTTTCATCGCCTCAGCAATGACCCCATTTCTGTAATCGTTCACCCATGGGAAATTCTTCGGTGTAGCCTTTCCATATAGGCCACCTGGATTCATAATCTCCAAACGATCCTCATACTGATAGAACTGTATAGGACCATTTGCCTCATAGTCCCTATGGCACACCGCATTCATCAACAATTCTCGGATAGCCCACGAAGGATAATCCACCACATATTCCTCTCTCAACGCTGTAACCCGTATAGGACGATTCTTTGCAACAGTTGTTGAGACAAATATGTCAAGCCGATTCAATATGGTCATTAGATTTCCGGAAAACTTATAATCACTCGCTATCTCAGAAGCCCGTGAAACACCATCAAAACGAACGTATTGCACATATGCACCCGGAAGATGACGTTCGACATTATTACCGAACATCAGTATCCCAGCATAAGTAGGGGTTTCATATTTCATATCGTAAAACCCGAGAGATTGCAGTTGCAGACGCACATCCCTCCTATCAGTGTCCAATACATCCTTGGGATACGCTTTTGGCAGATAGAGTTGTTTGAACATATCCACATCCAAGTCACTCAACGAACAATCGAGACAAGGAAGAGCATCAAAGGTCTGGACATGAGAAGCTCGTTTCTCATAAAGTTTACGTTCATCATCTTCGTTTGCCACTCCACGGCGCGGGCCAATCCTAACACAAATTTTACCCTTGTATTTTACGGGAGGGAAGTGGGCAGGATGAACCTCAACCACTACGACCGAACCGTGTTCCAAATCCACTTTCTCCACCGACATCGAAGGTTGAGGCTGGATATTACCCTCAGTTCTTATGGCAGCTATATTCTTCAACAACGAATCAGTTATATCGACAGGCACAATTTTACCCGTCTTATCGTCAGCCCCGATTATCAGATAACCAGGACGTTGATGATCGGGCAAATCATTCGAGAAAGAACAAATTGCCTCTCCAAATTTATCGGTATTGGTCGTTGATATGGTTCGTTCGACACAATCACTCTCCAAATCACAAAGCAATTCCTGTATTTTCTCCTTCGATATCATAATACACATTCGGGGTTGATGCACAAAGATACGAAGTTTTTGTGACGATACCAATTAAAAGTACCGCATATTCACGTCACAACCCCCGGGACAGGGGG
>CAMWXQ010000117.1 GCA_947178235.1 uncultured Muribaculaceae bacterium | reverse complement strand
AGAAGAGAGGCGCGGCTTAGCAGCAATGCTTTTGCACTTCGGTTTTTAATTTGGGGCGCCGTCAGCACGTTGAATTTGTTAAAATTCAACGTGCTGACGGAAATTAGGCTCCTAATACTCTGAGCAGGATGGCTTTTATGCGATGGGATCTATTCTCAGCACCGTGTCGCAGTAGGGCGAGACGGCCGACTGGTGGTGTGCAATGATGATGATTGTTGGGTCGGGGCGATAGTCAGAGAGTCTTTTCATCAATGTCGCGGCTGTCTCGGCATCGAGCGCACTGTTGAACTCATCGAGCAGAAGTATGGATCCCGGGCGGAGCAGGGCACGCGCGATTGCAATGCGCTGCGCCTGGCCTTCGCTCAGACCTCCGCCCGCCTCGTCGCACGGTGTATCGAGGCCCAAGGGAAGATCTGAAACAAAATCCGCAGCAGCAATGTGCAGAACCTCGTCGAGTTCCTTCTCTGACGCCTGTGGTTTGGCCAGCAACAGATTGTCACGTATGCTGCCATGCAGTAGCGAGTTCCCCTGTGGAACATAAACAAAGTTGCATATTGTCGAGGATGACACTTTTTGACCGTTGCCCTCACCATATATTTCAATACTCCCCGCATCCGGCCTCAATAGTCCTAAAAGCAACTTGATGAGCGTCGTTTTCCCCGCACCCGTCTGCCCGACGATCATCGTGCGGCTGCCGGGCTTGAAATCGTGACTAAAACGCGAGAGCACATCGCGGCTGTCAGATTCATATTTGAATGACAAATCTTTCACCCGCACACCTGCATGGGTCAATATCGAACATTCGCCCCCCTCCTCGTTCGGCAACTGAATGTCAATCTCGCGCAGTCGGTCGAGGGCGACAGAAGTCGAGATGAACGACGGGATATACCCCGCGATTCCGGCAATAGGGTGTTGAATGCGGCTTACGAGTTGAATGAAAGCCGTCATAGTGCCGAAAGTAATGATTCCCGCTTTTAGGCTGAAAATGCTCCATCCGAAGGCTGTCAGATAGCCTATGACAAAACCAATCCGGACCATTGCCCCGCTCGCAGTCGACAGCCTTGTCTGCTCGCGGTTCGAAGCGTCCAGTTTCTGCAAGATTGAATAGAGCCGTCCGTCAAGCTCATCCGCACATTCGAGCGACCTCAGCACCATCCTGTGTTTCAGTCCCTCCTGTATCGACACCTGCATGTCGCTCTCCCCCGCTCTGATCTCGGCCGTGAGACGTCGTTGTCTTTTGAAATATAATTTGCTTGCCACGAGGCATACAGGCATGATTACAATCGGCGCAAGTGCCAGATACGGATTGAGCCATGCCAGAAATATGAAAGCGCCAATGAGCTGCACGCCCATCACTACCATCGAGGGGAGCTGTGAGAGCGCGAACGTCGCGACTGTCCGGACATCCAGCGTCAGGCGATTGAGCATATCCCCGCTGTGGAACCCCTGCCGTCCGTTCACCAGTGGCACAGCCATCAATACATTATAGAGCCTGCGGTTGACACGGTTGTTCATTTGCACATTAGCCCGCGACTCGATGTATCTCACCCACTGGGACAGAAGCACATCTGTCAGAATGCACACGACCATCGCGGCGAACCACCCTATCAGCGTCCCTGTGGAAGTCGACGTCCTCCCCGTGGCACAGTCGATAGCAGCCTTGCTCAGCCATATGAAAGCCAGCACGACACCAACCCTGATAACTCCAAGCATCGTCCGCAGTATTGCCGTACGATGGAAGCCTTCGGTTATGTGCCACAAATATTGTATGTATGGACTGATGCGTTTCAACATTGCCTTGTTATTTGTGGAGTTTGTTGCCACATCTGTGTAGCGATCTCTTTACTGAGGATCGAAACCCGGTGAACAGGCGATTGAAATAGATTGATGTCGCCTCGATAGGGGCGATCGGCAGCAGAGTGATGAAATATTCGGTAATGCTGCGTAACTTTCCAAACCTATTCCGGACACCATTCCCCTTGGCCTTCATTCTGTACCATGCCTCAGAATGGTAGCCGAAATTCCCGCTCGAAACAATGTACTCCATCACCTTGTCATATTTTTTCGCGTTCCTTGGGTCATACATAGGAATCTTATTCTCCTCCACACCCAGGTACTTGACCGCAATATAAGCGAAGAGCTTCCAACCTCGCGTCAGACCATAACGACGGATATTCTCTTTGAGCCTGGCTGTGCCTATGTCACCGCTGTGGTGGTGAAAAATCATAGCCCAGTCGCACAATTGACGTAGTCCGATACCTCCGGTCACCAAATGTCCCCACGCATGATAGAAAATATACAGCGCGTCAAAGTCGTATGATGGCAGCGAGACATCCGTATTCCCAAGTTTCAGCATTCTCCTGTCCAGCGAATGTTCTACTTCATCGGCAATCCATTCGTCAAAAGAACGATTCCTCTTGCGCGAGTACTCTCCCGTGGCCAGACGATGCAGCTCTATCTCCACGCCATCCATATAGAATACATAATGCATACTGGTCTCGTGGCTCGCCCTGTCATCTTCATTCAGATTCTCCTTGCAGAGAATCATTGCCTTCCGATACATCTTATTGCCTACATAGAAGTCTATGTCCCCACTCTGTCTCATCTGAGGCTTCCTGTAATATCTCGCAACGCCTTGCCCTTTTAGCAGTACGCCTTCGATTCCATGCCCTCTGAGAAACATCACCAATCGCGCAACCGTCTTGTCCAGAATCAGATTGGCATGAATCAGCCCTAAGGCAAACCGCCCCATCTTCGCCATCATCGGGCCCGTCGGCCGCAGTCTCTCCGGCAGCAGCTCGACGCTCTCAATGATTGTCCCGAGGACGCCATGTTTCTGAGCAAGCGCAACGACACCCTCCCAGTCGATGCTCTCTGGGAGTTCCGCATCAGTCAGAGCCATCCCATAAAGCCCCGACCGCAGCAGCGAAAAGAACAGATTTACAAATGCCGGATCCTTATATGCCATTGCGACTATTGTTTGTTTATTTAATCTATTATGCCTCAGAGTACGGACGTACGGCTCGTGCGCCCGAAACGTAAACGCATCAAAATGTGGGTGTTATCAACCCTTTATGTTGCGGACGCACGAGCCGTACGTCCGTACTCATTTATGTTTTACAACGTTATCGACGTATCGAATCACTCCTCCAACAGCCCCTTCTCCATCATCTTGCCGAGAATATACCAGGCATCCTCACGGGCCTGCTGAGCATCGATGCCGTAGGCATCGACGAGCACCCTCGCCGCGTCCTCGGCCTCAAACGACCTACCTTTGAGCTTCTCCCACAGCAGAGCCGCCGAAGAGTTTAGAGTAATGATCTTTCCATAATTGTCGGAATTATTACCCTCCGCCAACACCACATTCTGCCCCATAACGGTGCGCAGTGTGAATCCTTTCTTGATTTTCATTTAATTTCAGTCGTTTTTATTGTTTGAAACTCCATTCACGCATGTGAGGGCTGCGTCCGCGTCCGGGCGGCAGTGCATCTCGCAGCATGGGACCTCGCAGGCCAGTCGTTCGATTGTCCTGTGTCGTATCTCACGCTGTTCCTCGCTGAGGAAGGGGAGGTAGAACATCGACGCCGTCAGCGACGCGTATGAGCTCAGCGGCGCCAGCCTTCTCAGCTCATTCTCCTGCCCACGGACTATCCTCACAAACGCTCCGATCTGCGCCCGCTCGTTCCGATAGCAGTGTGTCTTCCCGCTCCACGGCGACCCATACACCATCGGTGTGCCGTCATCGGCGAAGCGGATAACGGGGTGATCATCGTTGAGCAGCTCCGCTCCCGCGATATTCTCCACCCATAGCCGCGAATGGGTACTCTTCCCGGTCCCGCTCTTGCCTTGGAATAAATAAGCCTTCCCGTCGTACTTCACGGCAGAAGCATGAATCAGTAGAGTTCCGTTGCCGATTGTCGCAAGCATATACGCAATCATTATGGCATGGGTAATGAAATAAATATCCTCTTCGGGACTCTTCGGAGCACTTACAATCTCGGCCCTATTCATCGAGGGTGCCATCTTCATCCACAACCGTGGCTTCTCCTCGGATACATGAGAAAACTCCATGGCCACTGAGCCATCACCGAGGCGTGAGGCACGGGGCGTAATTAAGCCTATCCCGTCAAACTCGGGCTCGTAGATACTCTTCACAACCGATTCCGGCAGAGCCTCCTCCTTTATGTCAATTTCGAGTACCGGTGTTTCGTCAACGGTACTGACGAAAGGTCCGTATCGACGCATCAAAGCATCCCGAACCGAGAGGCTGTCGGGTGCCGTTATAACGAATGTGTTCTGCGCGACTTTGAAGTGCTCTTTCATCTCTCTTTTCTGAATATAGGGATATATCGGGCTCGCATGGCGTCGAGGCGACCGCGGATCTTATAATAGATTCGACGTACCGGCCATATTGCCGACCATATGCGTGTATATCTGAGATATGCAGCATCCTCGACCGTGAACTTCTCAGACCCTATGACATACCATGGTCTGTATCCGCCTATGCGGTGGACTTCGACCACACGGCCTATGACTTCCTCGGGCCTCACCGTCTCCCCCACGAGACAGTTGTCTCCGCGGGTAACGTACAGGTTTCGATCGCCGTGACGTCTGATCTCTATGAGGCGATGGACCACGCTTATCTCATGGTCTCCTTGTTTCTGGACAAACATCAGCATGTCGCCGACCTTTAGTTCGCCACCCAATGGAGCGACTGCGACACAATGGCGGCCGCCCCATATCAAAGGGCGCATGCTTATTCCGTGGGTCATTGAGAGCCCGAAGCCATTCTTCGCAATTTGTGAGCGTCGTTCCGAAGCTGAGTCCATCGGGTGCATTATTCAATTAAACACAAAAGGGGCCGCGCCTAATTTGACACGGCCTCGTAAGAGTTTAGGATCTGGGGAAATTCAATCATATTCACCCTCATAGTCGCCATCTTCGATATCAACTCCGGTTTTGATGGCAAGGAAGGAACCTTCGAGGATCAGCTCCATCTCTTCAAGATCGGGTTTTTCGTACTTCATCATATG
>CAMWXQ010000116.1 GCA_947178235.1 uncultured Muribaculaceae bacterium | reverse complement strand
TGCCTTCAACGAGAAACGCCGCGACGATCCCCGTACCAAGTATCTCACCAATCTCTTCATGGCCAACCGTCAGCGCACTACACGCAACAGCGTCGAGGCCAAGGTCATCGGTGCGTTTGACATCAAGCTCTTCGACCCCGAAGGTGTCGAACACTCGCTGCTCGACATCGCAGGCGAGGGCAAGGTCGTGCTTCTGAACTTCACCACCTACGGCGCCGACTGGTCGCCCGCGTTCAATGTCGAGCTCAACCGCCTGTATGACAAGTACAAGGACCGCGGGTTCGAGATCTACCAGGTTTCGATGGACACCAACGACTATGCGTGGAAGCAGGCTGCCCGCAACCTCCCCTGGGTGACTGTGCTCAACAACCTCGCCACTGGCTCGGAGACCCTGCGCAACTACAATGTATCGGTGGTGCCCACAACATTCATCATCAATCGCGACGGCGAGATTGTCGAGCGCGTCCTCTCTGTCGACGACCTCGACCGCGCCGTGACCACACATCTCTGATCCCCTCGCCGCTGACACACTGAATCTGGGAGCCGAGCGGTGAAGACCCTGTTCCGCATAATCCGGGCCATACTCGTGACCGCTGTGGTGGTGCCTCTCGCGCTGCCTGTGATTCTCTATGTGGCCGTGTCGTTCGACTCCACGCGCGGATTCATTGCCCGTACCGCCTCGCGCGAGCTCACCGATCTGCTCGGTACCGAGGTGAGCATCGGCGATGTGGACTTCGCCCCCTTCAACCGCATAGTCCTGCGCGATGTGACCGTCGAGACATCCCCAGGGGACACCATCCTCAATGCGGGACACGTCGGTGCGGGCATCAGCATCATCGAGACCATCTGGCACCGCAAGCCGGTGATTACCTATGCCGAGCTTCTCGATGTCGACTTCCGTCTCAACCGCCCGACACCGGGCGCGCCCCTCAACCTCACCCGCATACTCGATCGTTTCAAGAAGAAGGAGAAGACCGGGCCCTCGCAGTTCGACCTCTCGGTCCGTATGGTTGTCGTGCGCCGGTCATCATTCTCCTATGACATCCTCGACGCGCCCGAAGCAGGTGAGGGTCGTCTCGACCCGAATCATCTGCGCCTCGACCATCTGCGTGCCGACCTCCGAGCCCCTCTGATTTCGGACTCGCGCATCGAGGTCGACATCAAGCGCCTCGCCGCCGAGGAACGTTCTGGTCTAACGCTCAAGTCGCTCGAAGCCAAGGTCGCGATGGATTCAGCCTCGCTCACCCTTTCCGACCCTGTCATCGAACTCCCCGAGTCTCGACTGGCGCTCGGAGACATCGTGGTTACCCCCTCTCCTCTCGCACAGGGGTTCCGCCCCGAGTTGATCTCGACATCTATATCGACACTCCCAGACACATACATAGCTCTCTCGGATCTCGCACCACTGCTCCCCGAGGGGATGGAGACGGAGGACATTGTCGACCTGCATCTCGAAGCCGAAGGGTCGCTGAAATCCCTCGCTGTACGCCGTCTGTCGGCACAGATGCGTGATGGGGATACTTTCGTCGCATTGCACGGTACCGTCGCGGGGCTCGATGCGCCGCGCGATTCGTTGCATTTCGATTTTCCCCGCGTCAATGCGATCCTGTATGCACCGACGGCTCTGCGGCTGCTCGGTTCTGTTTCGCCAAAGCTCTCCCGGCTCGCTGCGGGCCCTCTCGCTTCGCTCTCGGGACTTGGGGAGGTCAATCTGATGACCTCGGCCGAGGGTACATCGTCCCGCATCACCGCCAATGGATCGATTATCACCGACTGCGGGGACTTGGATCTCTCGGGAACACTCTCCCGTCCCCGACCCGGCATCAGTGAGATAGACGCGAGCATCGACATCATCGAACTCAATACCTCGGGCCTGCTCCCTGCGCTCGCCCGCCTTACGGATGTATCGCTGAGGGCCAATGCCCGTCTCACTCTGTCGGGCGGTACTGCTTCGGGCCGCGGCGAGCTCTTTGTCGAGGATGTCGTCTATGGCGGATTGAGGTACACCGATATTTCGGCAGAGGCGCGCATCACCCCGGAGCATATTGAATTACAAGCCGAATCGGGTTCGCCGCACCTCGACTTCTCATTTTGGGGCGGACACGACTTGAAAGGTGACAGGCCTCTCACCGAGGGGTTCGCCGAAGTGCGCAACGTCGATCTCTCGCCGTTTGTCAAATCGGGGCCTTTCTCCGAGACCTCTGTCGCGGGGACACTCAATCTCAAAGTCACTGGGCGTACACCCGACGACCTCGACGGCTGGGCCAATGTCGGCGATATAGTGTTGACCTCACCGCGCCTCGGGGCGCTCGGCGCCGGTTCTGTCGCAGTCGAGAGCCACCGACCCACGGATGAGGACTCAACGAGGACGATACTTATGCGGAGCACCCCGCTTGATCTGAGCCTTTCGGGTGACTTCACATTCGCCTCGCTCGCTTCGGGGGCACGCCGCATCGCATCCGAACTCTTTCCCTCGCTTGTCGAACCGAACGAGGCTCTCGCCGAGGTACCATATCCGAATGCCGACCTGTGTGTGACTTTCCTCCGCGACACCATCCTCAACCGCCTCTTCAAACTCCCCGTCGAGGTAATTCACCCCATTGATCTCAGAGCCTCCACGACGGGCGGAGCCATGAGCCTCCGCCTCGATGCACCCTATCTGAAACAGAAAAACAAGCTCATCGAGAATACATCGCTCTCGCTCGACCTCACTGGCCCCGGGCATAGCTGCACCATGCGGGCGGGTACGAGGCTCTCGACCAAGCATGGCCCGCTCGACCTTGAACTGTTGACTATGGGCCTCTCGGATTCGCTTGACACCAAGATTCGGTGGAAGGTCGAGCGCGAGGCTGACTTCCACGGCGACTTCGACCTCGGTGTGCATTTCAGCCGTGGCGAACTCCCCGAGGGCGCGCGTCGGCGCCCGCCATTGTTGACCGACGTTGTCATCCACCCGACGGTCCAAGTCGTCAACGATACTGTGTGGGATGTCGCGCCGGCACTCATCTCCATACACCCCGGTGAGATTACGGTCAGCGACTTCAATATCTCACGTCCCGGACAACACATAGCGATCGACGGCGTGGCCTCGGCCGATTCGCTCAGCCGTGTCACCATCGACCTCGACCACTTTGACCTCGACTATCTCTTCGAGACCCTCGCCATCGGCGATGCGGTCATCTTCGGCGGTACGGCAACGGGTCAGTTCTATGGCGATGCGTTGCTCTCCCAAGAGCCCGTTTTGTTCACCCCCAGTCTCCATGTCGATCATATCTCGTACAATCATTGTGTCATGGGTGACGCCGACATCGTCTCGGCTTGGGACAATGCCGCGAAGCGTATAACCATAGATGCCGACATCGCGGGGAAAGATGGGAGGCTGACCAAGATATTGGGCTCGATCCGCCCGATGACCGAGGAACTCGACTTCCGATTCAAGGCCGACAGGGCCCCCACTGGTTTCCTTCAACCCTTCATGGCTGCTTTCGCCACCAAGGTCGGCGGCGAGGTGAGCGGCGACGCCCATCTGTGGGGAACATTCAAGAACATCGACCTCGAAGGCAAGGTCTTTGCCGACAACTTCAATGTCACCCTCGGGTTCACAAACTGCACATATTTCCTCACGGACAGTGTCGCATTCACCCCCGGCAGGATAGCTTTCAAGGATGTCGGTATGCGCGACCGATACGGCAATACTGCCGAGATTTCGGGCGAGTTGAAGCACACCTTCTTCCATGATCCCACGTTCCGCTTCGAGATCAAGAATGCGAGCGACCTCCTTGTCTACGACATCTCGCGCCGCAAGGCTACCGACCCCTGGTATGGACGCGTCTTCGGCCGCGGGAGCGCGACTGTCGACGGAGTGCCCGGCAGGATTCTCATTGGCGTGAACATGCGCACCGAGCCCAAATCGACTTTCACTTTCGTGCTCGACGACTCTCAGGAGTCGGTCGACTATGACTTCATCACCTTCCGCGACCGCGACAAGGCCCGCAAGGACTCGCTTGCGGCTCTCGACCCGACGCCGAGGGTTGTTCGCGAGCTCCGTGCCCGCGCAGGGCAGGTCGAGGAGGGGCCTCCCACCGCCTATGTACTCGATTTTGAGGTCGACATAACCCCCGAGGCAACGCTCAACCTCATCATGGACCCTGTCGGCGGCGACAAGATTGTAGCCAATGGTTCGGGACACCTCGGCATGAGCTATGACTCGCAGGGCGAGCTCGTGATGCGCGGCGACTATACTCTCGAGCGAGGCACATATACATTCACGCTCCAAGACATTATCATCAAGGACTTCAACATCCGCGAGGGGAGTACCATCCGCTTCTCGGGAGACCCCTATGCCGCGCAGCTCGACATCACGGCCGCGTACCCCGTCAATGCCAACCTCACAGACCTCGACGAGTCGTTCAAGCAGGATCCGGAGCTCAATCGCACCAACGTGAAGGTCAACGCCTTGATGAAAATTACGGGCGATATGCGCAGCCCCGACATCGGGTATGACCTTGAATTTCCGACACTCACCTCGGACATTGACCGCAAGGTGCGCTCCATCATATCCACGGACGAGATGATGGGCCAGCAGATAATCTACCTCCTTGCCCTCAACCGCTTCTATACACCCGAATACATGGCTGCCACACACGGCAATGAACTCGTGTCGGTCGCATCCTCGACCCTGTCCTCCCAACTCGGGTCGATGCTCGGTGCATTGAGCGACGCATGGAGCATCGCCCCCGCAATCCGCAGTGACAAGGGTGACTTCTCGGACGTCGAGGTCGACGTCGCTCTCTCGTCGCAGCTCCTCGACAACCGCTTACTCTTCAACGGCAATTTCGGATACCGAGACAAGAGCCTCAACAACAACAGCTTCATCGGCGACTTCGACATCCGCTATCTACTCAATCGCGCGGGTACAATCCAACTCAAAGCCTACAACAGATACAACGATCAGAACTATTACCTCAAAAGCGCCCTCACCACCCAGGGCATCGGCGTAGTCTTCAAACGTGACTTCGACAACATCTTCTCCTTACTCAGTCCCGTGCTCAACCGCAAGAAAGAGAAGGAGAATGAGGAAGCCACATCCGAAGAATCAGA
>CAMWXQ010000115.1 GCA_947178235.1 uncultured Muribaculaceae bacterium | reverse complement strand
GGTTTATTGTGTGGGGGTGGGTTAAAAGAGGTTAAAAGGTTTGGAAAATCGGGGGATTCTTCGTAACTTTGTTAGTCAATGGCGCATGGGATGCGCCTGATGGAAAGTTTGTATCATTATTATTTATTGAACCCTTAAAACACTTCATTGCCTATAAGCCGGAATTCTACTCTAATCAAAACTAATTGAAGAATGGAAAATCTGACTAAGCTGACCTCTCTGAGCGATTCGGAGCTGGTAGAGGCTTACGCCAACAACAATAATGATGCGTTCGACGTCCTGCTGGAACGACACAAGCAGAAGGTGTACTCGTACATCGTGCATATCGTCCGCAACCGCGACGTCGCCGACGACATCTTCCAGGAGACGTTTGTGAAGGCAATCATGACCATCAAGCAGGGCCGCTACGTAGAACACGGGAAGTTCTCGGGCTGGCTGACCCGCATCGCACACAATCTCATCATCGACTACTTCCGCCAGGAGAGCGTGGAGAACTGTGTGTCGACCGATGAGGAGGGGAGCCTGGCACTGAACCGCCGCGATCTGAGCGACGGGACGGTGGAGGATGAGATGATAGCCGAGCAGATCGACGAGGATCTGCGGCGCCTCGTGATGTCGCTGCCTGCCCCCCAGAGGGAGGTGCTGGTGATGCGCATCTACAGGAATCTGTCGTTCAAGGAGATAGCCGAGCAGACGGGTGTGAGCATCAATACTGCGCTCGGACGTATGCGCTATGCCGTGCTCAACATGAGGCGCATAGCCAAGGAAAAGAACATGGTGCTGGCCGTGTGACGGGTATGGAAGGGTGTCTGAGATTTTGGCTCGTGGCCTTCGTGGCTCTCGTGGCGGCGGTGTTCGCCGCCGGGGCCGAGGAGAAGGAGCAGGTGAGTCTCGTCCCCCGCATACACGGCGCGGTCCGCGCAAGATATGAAATGGCAACCGCCGGAGGCGAGGAACGCTTCCAGGTGAGAAACGCACGATTGAAGGTGGTGGGCGATCTGTCGTCCGCCATCGACTATTTTATCCAGGCCGATCTGTGTGACCGCGGGAAGATGAAGATCCTCGACGCGTGGGCGCGCATTGCCTTCGGGCAGGGACTGAGCCTCCAGGGGGGGCAGTTCATGATGCCTTTCGGCGTGGACAATTTCCGCAATCCCTCGAATTATATTTTCATCAACCGTGCCTCGCTCGTGAAGGATGCGAACAATCTGCGCGGGGTGGGTGCGAAGCTCATCTGGGCGCGCCTGCTCGGCGGAGGTCGCTCGCTGACGCTCGAAGGGGGCGCCTTCAACCCGACGTCCATCTCGGACCAGGAGGTCTGGGTCAAGACCCTGGCCTATGCGGCCAAGGGGACCCTGGGCCTGGGCCGCGGGGTGTCGCTCGTGCTCGGCGGGGAGACCGTCGTGCCGGACCGCGTGCGCGTCAACAAGGGTGACGTTGCGCTCGGGTGGGAGCAGGGGCCGTGGCAGGTGCAGGGTGAGTATCTCTACAAGCACTATACCCGCGACCGTCACCCCGACGTCCATGCGTGGACGGTGTGGGGAAACAGGTTGTTCCCGGTGCGGTGGGGTGTCTTCAACCGCGCTTCGGTGCAGGCGCGGTGGGACGGCATGACCGACCACAGCGACGGGAAGGGTGAGCGCCTCGAAACGACGGAGTATGCGCGCAACCGCGTGACCGTCGGCGGGACTGTGTCGTATGTGACGCCGAAGGTGAGGTGTGATCTGAGGGTGAACTGGGAGAAGTATTTCTATCACCACGGGGTCTCGCCCGCGGGGCTCGACGCCGCCGACAAGGTCGGGGCCGAGGTGGTGGTGGTTTTCTGATATATTGCCCTCGGGGCGCGACAACTTATTTTTTACGGATATGAAGATCGCTATCATAGGCCACGGCAAGATGGGTAAGGCCATCGAGCAGACAGCCCTGGGCCGGGGGCATGAGATCGTGTGCATCGTGGATGCGCACAACAGCGGCGACATCGGCTCGGAGGCTTTCCGGAGCGCGGATGTGGCCATCGAGTTCACGACCCCGGGGACGGCGGCGGCCAATGTGTGCCGTGCGTCGGCGATGGGGGTGCCTGTGGTGTGCGGGAGCACGGGGTGGTACGGCTCGTATGACGAGGTGTGCGCCGAGGTCCTGCGCAACGGCGGGGCTCTGCTCGCGGCGACCAACTTCTCGATCGGGGTCTATGTGACGCGCATGGCCTCGCGCCTTCTGGCGTCGGTCATGGGCCATCTGCCGCAGTACCGCGGGACGCTGACCGAGACGCACCATGTACACAAGCTCGACTATCCCTCGGGGACGGCCGTCACGATGGCCGACGAGATCGTGGCCGCGGACGCCGCCCTCGACGGGTGGAAGTGTGCGGGCGAGGTGTGGACCGAGAGCCCCGAGGCTGAGCGTCAGGCCGCGGAGGCGGCGCTGAGGGCTGGCGAGATGGGTCTCGACACGCTGCC
Source organism: uncultured Muribaculaceae bacterium (assembly GCA_947178235.1). Lineage (GTDB taxonomy): Bacteria > Bacteroidota > Bacteroidia > Bacteroidales > Muribaculaceae > Duncaniella. Next base: position 2,675 of record CAMWXQ010000115.1, on the reverse strand, counting down.
CGTCACGGCCATGCGCCGCGGCGAGGTCGCCGGAATCCATACGGTAGAGTGGGACTCGGAGGTGGACACCATCACACTGACCCATTCGGCCAAGAGCCGCGGCGGTTTTGCGCTCGGGGCTGTGATGGCCGCCGAGTGGATGGCGGGCCGCAAGGGAATCTTCACTATCGACGATATGATGCACGAAATCCTGGGACAATGACAATGGAACAGTCTGAGAATAAGGGCGCCGGACGCAAGAGCCTGCGCGAGCGTGTGGCGGAGACCAAGCCTACGAGGTGGGTGAGGTTCGGCCTGGTTTCGATCGTTTTCTTTGCCTGGGTCGCGTGGCTCGGCAACTGGTGGGTGGCCCTGTGGTGGCTGCTGCTGCTCGACATCTATATCCTCGGGTATATCCCGCTGACGTGGTGGAAGAGCTCGAAGAATCCGGCTGTGAGGGCCGTGATGGGGTGGGTGGATGCCATCGTGTATGCGCTGGTGATCGTCTACTTCGTCTTCACCTTCGTGGGTCAGAACTATCAGATCCCGTCGTCGTCGCTCGAAAAGTCGCTGCTCGTGGGTGACTATCTGTGGGTGAACAAGATGGCTTATGGGCCGAGGGTGCCGAATACGCCCGTGCATTTCCCCCTGGTCCAGAATACCTTCCCGATACTCAACACGAAGAGCTATCTCGAAACGCCGACGTGGAGCTATCACCGCCTGGCGGGGCTCGGGAATGTCAAGCGCGGGGACATCGTGGTGTTCAACTTCCCCGCGGGGGATACGGTGTGCGCCAAGGTGCAGAATCCGGACTATTATACGCTGAAACAGATGTACGGGCGCGAGGTGATCGAGGCGAACAAGGAGACGTTCGGCGAGATAATCTACCGCCCCGTAGACCGCCGCGAGAACTATGTGAAGCGCGCCGTGGGTCTGCCCGGCGAGCGGATAGCGATCCGCGACGGGGTCATATATATCGACGGCGAGGCGCTCCCGCAGCCCGAGAATGTGCAGTTCAACCATTACTTCCAGCTCCGCGGCGGACAGATGAGCGATGCGGCGTGGGAGGAGCTCGGGGTGGCCGTGGATGACCGCCACGAGGTCCCCGTGACGGCCGAGGATCTGCCTTCGGTGCTCGCCCTGGGTTTCGTGATGAACGAGGACGGGTCTGTACCGCCGATCTATGCGGCGCCCCTGACGGCGGCGATGGTCGGCGAGCTCGAGGCTGACCCCAATGTGGCCAAGGTAATGAAGATGCCTGCGCAGCCGGGTGAGATGCTCTATCCCGCAGGGTTGGCCGACGGGTGGACCCGCGCGGACTATGGCGAGCTGTGGATACCGAAGAAGGGGGCGACCTTGAAGATGGGGCCCCGCGCGTGGGAGATCTACGGGCGCGTCATCCGCGACTATGAGGGTGAGCGTACGGCCGAGATGCGCGGCGGGGTGTTCTATCTCGACGGGCGTCCGCAGGAGACCTATACGTTCAAGATGGATTACTACTTCATGATGGGTGACAACCGCGACAATTCGCTCGATTCGCGCTACTGGGGCTTTGTGCCCGAGGATCATATCGTGGGTCGTCCGGAGCTCGTGCTCGTGTCGTTCGACAAGGACAAGGGGCTGCTCGGGAAGATTCGGTGGAACCGCGTCTTGAAGGATGCGAATCCGGATGCGTCCAAGTTCGAGTGAGCCATGGGGCGTCCTATACTGATGCCGGAGCGGTGTGTGGGGCTGCGGCCCCGCCTGTGTGCCTCGGTGGGCGAGTACCTGGATGTGTGGCGCAGCGGTGCGTCGTGCCAGCTCTGGGATGTGCCGTATGACAAGCGCGAGAAGGGTACGCACCGATTTGCGATCGCGGATACGCGCGGGCGTGTGGAGCTGACGGTGCCTGTGGCCAAGCCCGGGTCGAGCCGATGCCTGTGGAGCGATGTGCGTGTCTCGGAGCACGGCGGGTGGTGGGATGTGCACCGCGTCGCGCTCGAAAGTGCGTATGGGCGCACGCCTTATTTCGAGTTCTATATAGATGGTTTCCTGCCTATGCTGACGGCGGGGGTGACGGAGCGGTTTCCGCTGCTGCGTGACCTGGCCCTGGCGTGGGACGGTGAGATTCGCCGTCTGCTCGGGGTGGAGGCGGCGTGCCGCGCGGAGGATGTGAGGGAGTGCGTGTTCGAGGCTCCCCGCGCCGAGGGGCGGTACAGGCAGGTGAGGGAGGGGAAGCTGGGTTTCGTCGGCGGGCTCTCGGTGTTGGATCTGCTCTTCAATCTCGGGCCCGAGGCGCAGGTGTGGATGAATGGCCGATAAGGGCGGGACAGGCCCCGCCCACGATAGCAAAAAAACAGGGGTGGGAAGCGGGCGCTGATGCGCCCAGGGTTCGATTATGGGAAGAGGAGGCGGACGAGGGGGAAGGTGAGGCGGCCGAAGAGGCGGTTGTGGGCGTAGATGAGGCGCTGACGGAGGGGTGAGCGGGTGTTTTCCAAGGTTTGTTTTTTGAGTTTTTCGGCGACGTCGGGGTGCCCTTCGCGGGCTATCTGGGCGGCGAGGATCATCGTGCGCGCGTCGAGCCAGTCGAGGTGGCGCGCGTCGGTGAGGGTGCGGCGTGCGGCGGCGAGGGCTGTGCGTATCTTGGGGAGGCGCGAGGCGTAGGAGGGGCCTGTGATGGAGCTGTCTCGTATACACATATGACGCTGCCGACGAAA
>CAMWXQ010000114.1 GCA_947178235.1 uncultured Muribaculaceae bacterium | reverse complement strand
GGTTGAGGAAGATGTTGTCTACCTTCGAACGTGTCGGGACGTCGGTGTTGAGGCCGATCATGTCTACGTAGCGCGACGATGTGGCACTGGTGCTCGAACTGAGGGTGAGGCAGTCACCCTTGCCGAACGAGAGGTTGAAGTAGTTCGAGGCCGAGAACGAGCGGTTGCCCTGGACATTGTAGGAGCGGTTGTGGCGCACACCTGTGGACGAATCATATGTATAGCCGCGGACAATGGCGTCGTGGGTGAAGTTGGCGGAGAGATTCACTCTGTTCGTGAGCCTGTGCTCGGCACGATTGGGGTTGAAGCCCCATGAGAGCCTGTGCTTGAATTCGGTCTGGGGACGGAGACCCGAGTTGCCCTCCGAGATGTTGAGGGGATCCGAGTCATTGACGATGTCCACGAGGTCGAGCAGGTTGGGTGTCTTCGGGGTAGCCTCGATCTCGAGCTGGATACTGTGTGCGTACCTCGACCTGCGACCTTCGCCATATTCCTTCATCTCGTAATCGAAATGGGCACCGTAGCGTCCGAGTGTGAAGGTCTTGAAGTTGCGGCGTATCGGGTAGAGTATCCCTGCGCGGCGGTAGTCCATATGGTCGTGGGTTAGGCCCAACTCGGGTGTCAGAGCCATATAGAACATATTCTTGTTCTTTTTGTTCCAATGGCTGTATGAGAAGTGGATCCTCGCCGAGTGCTTGTTGCGCATCTGATGTGAGGTATAGCTGTTGTCGGGGTCGAGTGTGGCGGTATAACCCTCGGGGAGCTCGCCGAAGATGCCCATCTCGGTCAGACGGTCGAGTGCAAAGGTGCGCGAGTCGCGCCATGTGTCCTCGAATCGGTAGTCGTATTCGATACTGAGCCTGCAACGTCTGAGGTCGAAGCTGTATTCGATGCTGTTCATCAGCGTGAGGGTGTGGTTGGGCTGATTGTCGAGGTATTGGAGCTTGCGCACAGCCGGGGCGGGATCTGCGCCGTAATTGATGACATAGTCGCGCCAGTTATTCTCTTTCTTGTTGACGTATTTGACGCCGAACTCGTCGCTGAGCCTGTCGCCGGTGCGGGGTACCTTAAAATCGAATCCGGGGAAGGCCTGTACCTCATACTCGCGGCTCTTCCCCTGCGAGCGGGTGTTGGCGCGGTTGATGACGGCGTCGAGGGTCTCCTGCGACGTGGCCGTGTAGAGTGCTTCGAGGGCCGAGAGGGTCAGGTCCTTCTGCTCCTCGGTGAAGGATCCGCTGAGGTTGTCGCCGTGGGTGTCGCGGCGTTTGTAGCGCCCGACGATCATTCCGCTCGCCCACCACTTGTTGTCATGCCAGTTGATGTAGTGGCGTGTCTCTGCCTTCATGTCGCGGTCATAGTTGCGGCGCCACGAGTTCTCGTAGGTGTCCCCGGTGTTGAAGAAGTTTGTGCGGGCCGTCGTCGTCGAGTTGTTGGTCGTGGTCTGTTCGAATGTCGCGTGGCCGTTGATCGAGAATGACTCGTCGGCCGTTCGGTGGTCGTAGTTTATGGCTCCCATCTTGTAGGTGCGTGTACCCGAGGGCATACGGTCGGGGGTCCAGGTGTCGGACTTACCCGGCTTGCGGTTGTCGTTTAGGTTGTTGATGTCGCCCAGGAGCGTGACGTTCGAGTTGGGGTTGAACCACGATGCGAAGAGGCGTCCCATATAGCGACCTTCGGTGCCCGCGCCACCCTGGGCATTTATGAGCCAGCCGATGTTGTACTCCTTTTTGAGCTTCACGTCCATGGTGAGTGCGAGCTGCGTGGTGTCGTTCTCCCACTTCTGCTTGTCGGTCTGGCCGCGGTAGACCTCGACATTCTTGACGGTGTACGCGGCGATGTTCTCGAGCATCAGCTGATTGTTGCCGTCGAGGAACTGTTTGCCGTTGAGCAGCAGCGACTCGACATACTCGCCGTTGACCTTGATCTGCCCGTTATCGTTCAGTTCGACGCCGGGGAGCTGCGAGATGAGGCCGTCGAGCATCGAGCCTTCGGCGAGGTTGAACGCATCGGCGTTGAACACGAGCGTGTCACCCTTGTGGTAGAATTTCACCTTCGAGGCCTTGACCGTAACCTCGCCGAGCTTGATGGGTGCGCGTTTGAGGAAGGTCATCGGTATTTCGCGGCGTTCCTCGCGTCGGCCTACATTCTCGACCTTGTAGACGATGGTCTGCGGTTCGAAGCCCTCGCATACGATGTCGAACACGTATGTCGAGTCGGCCTTGGTGACCGGGAAACCATAATATGCCATCGGTACGCGTTCGCCGTTGATTATGCGCGTTCCGCGGTCACACTTGATGCTGTCTCGGGGTTCGCCTACCGAGTCGTAGAGGATACAGTAGGCTTCGGGGAGGTCTGTCTTTGTGAGGGCATCCTTGACGCGGCCCGAGAGGTAGATGTAATCCTGTGTCTGGGCAAACAGCGTGGCCGAGATGAGGATCAGCAGAAACGTGAAGAGTGAAGTTCGCATGGTCTGGTTTATGGGTGGTTTGGGTATTGTTCGGTGTTTGTTTTGGTGTTATAGTTGAATAATACACTGCAAAGGTAATGCAACTTTCCCAAACCTCCAAAAAAATCTGCGGGAATTTAGTAAAGAAGAGTGACTTTTGGTGTCAGAACACCACCGAGCGACTGTTTGAAACGGCACAGGCCTGTCGCGGGCTCTCCGTCGGTCGACGAGGGGCCGAAGTCGTACACCTCGATACCCGCGGTATCGCGGTAGTAGCGCAAGATATTGTAGGCCAAGAAGTTCATCGGGAAGTCAGGACGGTGTTCAAGGTCGTCGCCCCAGTATATCAGCTGTGCCACACCGGGCGCGGGTCGGTATATGATCCCCGCGGCGACATCCTCCCCCTCGCGTGTGGCGAAGAAGGCATCCATCGGAATGATGCGCGAGGTCGAGACCACATCCTCCTCGGTCATGTGTACGGGATAGCCCAGTCCAGTATGGTTGAGGTGTACTATCTTGTAGGCACGGCGCAGGAGTGTATCGCGGGCATCGGAGTGAGCCTCGAAGCTGAATCCCTTGCGCATCGAGAGGTTGATGTTGTAGCGCGTGCGCGAATCGAGCCCCGCGAGGTATGCGTCGTCGAGCTGTGCGAGGGGGAAGTGGTAGTTGTAGTCGGCGAACATCTGCGTGGCACCGAGGCTGAGGAGGCAGAGGTGCTGACGCGCGATGGCGCCGTCGCGGTCATAGCTGGGTGGCGGGAGGGTGATGAGCAGCTGACGCCCGCCGAGCCATGTGCGCAAGGCTGACAGTGCTTCGAGCCACTGGTCGACACGCTGCACGCCTCGCTCTTCGATGCATCCGAACGGAGCCGAGAATGGTACACGCAGCCGACCGCCGCGCCATCCTCCGATGAGGCCGAAGCGAACCTTACCCTTTTCGTCACGGATGAGCAGGTAGACCACTCCGTCGGGACACTTGGGTGTGTTAAGCTCGTTGAACTCCACCGAGCCGTATCGGCTCAGCGTCTCGGGAAAGGCCGATGCATACTCGGCGGGAGTGACGGATGTGACTTGCATGGTGTCGGGACGGATTATTGGAGTTCCCTCGGGCCTTCGCGGAGTTCGATGGGGTCGTGGCTGTCGGTGAGGTCGATGATGGCTGTGGCCCGTCCGGGGGTGTCGCCGCCGTCGATGAGTATGGCTGCGGTCGACGCGGCGCGCGCGGGTACGGCGAGAGGCGAGGATACCCCCTCGCCATCCTCATCCATGAGTGTGGTAGACAGGAGGGGATTGCCGAGTCGTTCGGCCAGGGCGGTGGCGATGGGGGACTCGGGGATGCGGATGCCGACGGTGCGCCGCCCCTTGAAGACCTTCGGGAGCGTCGTGGCCGCGGGGAGCAGGAAGGTGAATGGCCCGGGTAGATTTGTGCGCAGGATACGGAACGCCTCATTGTCGATGCGCGCATACTCGGCGGCCATCGAGAGGTCGGCGGCGACCACCGACAGGGCCTCCTTGCGCGGGTCTATCCCCTTGAACTTGCACAGGGCTTCGATGGCACGGTTGTCGAGTGCGTCGCACCCGAGGGCGTAGAACGAGTCGGTGGGGTAGATGACAATCCCGCCGTCGCGGAGGGCGCGGACGGCCTCGTCGAGATACTGCTCGTTGATGCTCGACGGATAGATGCGCAGGGTCTTCATCGGTTTGTCGCGGGTGAGTGGTAGGTGACACGTATATCGGTGGCCGAGGCATACTCTTCGAGCAGCCCGACGGTGAGGGCAACGGTCTCGTCGACAGGCATTTCCTCACCGTATATGTTTATGGTCATCAGCAGGCGTGTGGTCGACGGGGTAAGCTTGGTGCGGTCATTGTCGGATGTCGGTGTGCCGACGCCTCCGACCTCGTCACGCCACACGGGGAGCGAGGCTATGTTGAGTTGCCCGCGCCCGATGGCCTCATACGGCTCCCCCTCGCGGCCCACGCCGAGTTCGAGCGTGTCCCCCACGATCTTGTCGCGGTCGAATCCCCCGATTGAGTAGCCCGAGGCAAGCGACACGAGGTTGATGAGGTCGACGAGCGTGTCGATGCGGTAGAGTTCCATCCCCTTGACGGCGCGGCGTGTAAGAGCCTCGGCCGACGGGCGGTAGCGGTTGGGCTCCTTGCCGAGCGCCTTGTATGCGTCGCGGGTGGCCTTGATGGCGGGACGCTTGTTGACATCGGCGAGCTCGGTCACCGCTGCGATGTCGGCGGCGGTGCGGGTGAGGGTATCCCAGAGCGCGTCGGGGGTAGGGGGATTGGTGACGTCGGCCTCGATGGCCACGACCCTCAACGAGGGGGCCGCGGCGGCTATCTCGGGTGCGAATGTGAGGGAGATGGGTTGGGTCATAGTTTCATTCCGATGCCGAAGAGGGCAAAGTCGTAGAGGGTGGGGTCCTGGGGATTGAACTCGCGCAGGCGGTCGGTGAGTTCGACCACCGCCTTGCGGTCGGCGGCCTTGCGGGTGAGCAGCCCGAGCTCCCGCGATGTGTTGCCGACATGTACGTCGAGCGGGATGTAGAGTTGGGCGGGGGTGATGACGTCCCACACGCCGAGGTCGACGATGCCGTCGTTGCGCACGAGCCACCCGAGGGCCATGTTGACACGTTTGAGTGCGGTGGTCGAGAGGTTCTGCGGCAGACAGCGCGAGGCCATCTCGGCCGAGGCGGGTGT